>JANNNT010000065.1:0-11393 GCA_031398685.1 Rhodocyclaceae bacterium
TCTCGATCACGCTGGTTCCGGTGCTGATGATGGTGTTCATCCGCGGCAAGATCATGCCGGAAGCCAAAAACCCGGTGAATCGCTTCCTGATCTGGGTCTATCGGCCGATCATCACCGGCGTCATGCGCTGGAAAAAGCTGACCATCGTTCTGGCGATGATGGCCCTGGGCGTCTCGATTTACCCGGCTACCAGGCTCGGCTCCGAGTTCATGCCAACGCTCAACGAGGGCACCTTGCTCTTCATGCCGGCTTCGCTGCCGGGCATGTCGATCACCAAAGCCGCCGAACTGATGCAGACGCAGAACAAGATCATCAAGAGCTTCCCGGAAGTCGCTTCGGTTTACGGCAAGGCCGGGCGCGCCAACACGGCGACCGACCCGGCGCCGACCGAGATGTTCGAAACGGTGATCAACCTCAAGCCGGAATCGGAATGGCGTGCCGGTTTGACCATCGACAAGCTGATTGCCGAACTCGACAAGGCACTGCAATTCCCCGGCGTGGCGAATGCGTGGACGATGCCGATCAAGGCCCGTATCGACATGCTGTCGACCGGGATCCGGACACCGATCGGGATCAAGGTCTTCGGCAAGAACCTCGAGGAAATGGAGAAGCTGGCCAAGGAAATCGAAGCCGTGGTGAAGACGGTGCCCGGAACGACCAGCGCCTTTGCCGAACGCATCACCGGCGGCTTCTATCTCAATATCGAGCCGGATCGCGAACAACTGGCGCGTTATGGCTTGTCGGTTGGCGAATTGCAGGACGTGATCGGCACGGCGCTCGGCGGCGAAATGGTGACCACCACCGTCGAAGGTCGGGAACGCTATGGTGTTACCGTGCGCTATCCGCGTGAGATGCGTTCCGACCCGCAGCAAATTGCCCGCGAGGTGCTGGTGCCGACCATGGACGCGAATGGGACAACTTCGATGATCCCCTTGGGTCAAGTGGCCAAGGTCGTCGTCGCCAAGGGAACGCCGGGCATCCGTACCGAGAACGGCCTGCTTTCGGCCTATATTTACGTGGACATCCGCGACCGCGATATCGGCGGCTATGTGGCTGATGCGAAGAAGGCGGTGGCCGAACAGGTCAAGTTCCCGGCCGGCTACTACGTCACCTGGAGTGGCCAGTTCGAGAACATGGAACACGCCATCGAGAAGATGAAGGTGGTCGTTCCGGTCACGCTGCTGCTGATTTTCCTGCTGCTCTACCTCAATTTCAGGCGCCTGACCGAAACGCTGATCGTCATGCTCTCGGTCCCCTTCGCGCTGGTCGGCGGTATCTGGCTGATGTGGTGGCTGGGTTACAACCTTTCGGTGGCCGTCGCCGTCGGCTTCATCGCTTTGGCCGGTGTCGCCGCTGAGACGGGAGTGATCATGCTGATTTACCTCGATCACGCTTGGGAGGCCGTCAAAGAAAAGTGTCGCATAGCCGGACGAGACCCCACCGTCACTGACTTATATGAAGCTATCATGGAAGGCGCCGTCGAACGCGTGCGACCGAAGATGATGACTGTGGTGGCCATCATGGCCGGTTTGTTGCCGATCATGTGGGGCACCGGCACCGGCTCGGAGGTCATGAGCCGCATCGCCGCGCCGATGGTCGGCGGGATGGTCTCATCGACCGTGCTGACACTCGTGGTCATTCCCGCCATCTATGCGCTGGTCAAGCAATTGCGCATCAAGCGGGGCCTTGAGCAGTAAGTCGGGGGAGCAGCAATGGAGCGGATACTGGGTACGTCCGCCAACCGGATTCGACACGCTCGGAAGGTTATTCGCCGCTGGCGCAAGGCATTCCGAGTCTGGTGTGCTGACAACGGCCAGGCCCACGCAAAAGCCAAGCCTTCTCCCTGCTGTTCCGCGCCGCCTCCCGGTACCGGTCAAGGTCGAGGCGTCAAGCCTTGAATCGAGAATCCAGCCATCGCCTCCGTGCCGTCATGGCCCGAAATCAACGAACAGAGTAATCCGCGAAGGATTTTTTCGTGTTTGCTGACATACAATGCGCAGGGCTTGAAACGTGTTTATCTTGCTCAGCCGATGGCGATGAATTTTGCGGATCGAAAACTAATTTGGGGAATCGCCGGATCGGCTGGACACTCATGGCGTGGTGCTGTTTTCCACGTGCCCCGAGCGTCAGTATTCGTTTTCCCAGAAGTGTTTGAGCTAACTCTTGAAGAACTTTTGCGTGTGAAGATCACGGACTTTTTGCAACAGTCATCATCGCTGATTGAACTGCCTCTGGATGGGTCGTTGAACATCCGGACCCTTTGCATTTTTTCGCAACGCTCTTGACCCTCTGCTGAACTGCTCACGGCGAAACGCAACTGGAGAAAAGCAGGATGAATTCGACGCCTTCACATCCACACGGCATGCGCACGGCGCGGTGCTTGTCCTGGGGGGCGAGCATCGTCGCCTCGCTATTCTCTTCGTGTGTCCTGGCATCGACGTCTGATTTGGCGGATCTGACCGATCTTGCCCTTGAGGATTTGCTTCGCGTCAATGTCGTCAGCGCTTCGCGTTTCTCGCAATCGACGACCGAGGCTCCGGCCACAGTAACCGTCATCGGCGAAGAGGAATTGCGCCAGCGGGAGTACCGTAATCTTGCCGCGGCACTGGTGACCGTGCCTGGCGTCTATTCCAGCAATGACCGCAATTACACCTCCCTTGGCGTGCGCGGTTTCAATCGTCCCGGCGATTACGGATCGCGGATTCTCCTGTTAACCGACGGCGCCCGACGCAATGACCCGGTTTACGATCAGGCGCTCTTCGGTAATGAAGCACCCATTGAAGTCGACTGGGTCAAGCGCCTGGAGTTTGTGTCCGGACCGGCGTCTGCCGTGTATGGTTCCAATGCGCTTTTCGGTACCGTCAATGCAGTCATGCTCAGCGGTGGCGATATCAATGGTTCTCGTGTGACCCTGGATGGCGGTGAGCACAACAGCAAGCGTCTCGGTCTGGTGGCCGGGCAAAAACTGGACGGTGACAAGGAATGGTTCCTCGGCTTTGCCGCCTACAAAGCCGACGGTGGCAATCTGTACTTCCCTGAGTTCGATGATGGCATCACCGACGGTCACGCCAGAGGGCTGGACGGAGAAAACTATCAGAAGGTCTACGCGAAATTCAGCTGGGGAAACTGGCGCCTGACCGGCAATTTCAGCTCGCGCAAGAAGGACGTTCCAACTGCGTGGTACGGATCGTCATTTGGCGAAAAGGGCACCTGGACGCGCGACGAAAGCCGCTTGATCGAGCTTAGGTATGACGGCGATGTGGCCAGGGGATGGCAGCCTTCCTTCCGTGTTTTTAGTGGCAATTATCGTTTTGACGGTAACTACCAGTTCGCACCTCCCCCGAATACAAAAGATCGCGCAGCCGCTGACTGGGTCGGTAGCGAACTTCACCTGGCCTATACCGACATCCCTCAGCACAAGCTGATGTTCGGCGTTGATACACAATGGAATACGCGCGTCGAACAACGCTACTTCGAGGTTGAACCCCGCACTGTGATCCTCGATACGAACAATCCGTCACGGGTCGTCAGCCTGTTTGTTCAGGACGAGTGGCGCTTTCACCCCGATTGGCTGCTGAACGTCGGACTGCGCCATGACAAGAACAGCGACTTCGCCGCTGTTACCTCGCCACGCGCCGCCCTGATCTGGCAACCGACACAACGTTTAAGCCTGAAAGCGATGGCAGGAAGTGCCTATCGGGTGCCGAATGCCTACGAACGTTTCTATAACGACGGGAATGTTACCCAGGCGGCCAATCTGAATCTGCAACCCGAACACATTGCCAGTACCGAGTTGGCTGCGGCCTATCGTTTTGGGCAAAGCGGGCGTATTGGAATCAGTCTCTACAAGAACCAGATGCGCGACCTGATCGATCAGACGACCGGCTCATCGGGGATTTTCAGCTATACCAACCAGAACCGGGCGCATGCCCGGGGCATTGAAATTGATGCCGAGAACCAATGGTCGGGTGGCTACCGATTGCGGGGCAGCGTCGCCGTGCAGCAGAGCAAGAGGGAAGACGGCACCATGCTCGTAAATTCTCCCAGGCGGATGGGCAAGCTGGTTTTCGGGATGCCGATAGCTATTGGCTGGACGGCTTCCGGTGAACTGCTCGGCGTGTCCTCGCGGCGGGGCGACAATGGTTCCGTGCCCGGGTACGGGATTGTCAATCTGTCCTTTTCGTCGGCACCGGTTGCCCGCCTTGGTCAACTCGCTCTGCAAATTTCCAATCTGGGCGACCGTCATTATTCTGACCCGACCACGTCGTACATGATACAGCGTGCTGTTGAACAGGATGGTCGCCAGATCCACCTGCGCTGGACCCTGGCTCTTTGAAGTGATTGCTGAAATGCGTCTTCCCCAATCTCTCCTGAAAATCGGTGCCGCCAGGGCGCTTGCGTTGTTCACTCTGGTCGCGCCAACACAGGCCTATTCTCAGGCACAGGCACCCGAGCCGGATCTCAAGGCAGCGATTATCTCGAATATGCTCCTTTTCGTTGAATGGCCTGCCCGGAATTCATCACCCGCTGAGCAGCTGACGATCTGCTATCAGGGCAACAGTCCGGTTGCCACCGCGTTGATCCGTCTTAACGGGAAAACTATCAAGGGCAAGTCGCTGAAGGTCGTTCAGATCAATTCCGCCAATGCCGCGGAATGCCAGGCTCTTTATCTCTCCCCCGGGAACTCCGCTGGTCTTGACAGTACATTGGCCCTGATTGGCCCTTCGTCCGTCCTGATTGCAGCCGATTCCCCGGAGTACTTCCAGCGCGGAACCATGCTGAATCTGGAACTGGTCTCCGGACGTATCGTTTTCGATATCGATCTCCGCTCGGCACATAAGGCGGGGCTTCAGGTGAGTTCCAAGGCGCTTCGTCTGGCAAGGCAGGTGATTGAGTAATCATGGAAATCCAGATTCATACAAAGCGCGCCAGACGACTGAATGTCCTGACAACGGGGCTGGCAATACTGATTACCTTTGTTCTCCTGATGGCTTATCAGTTTGTTTCCGGACGCCAGCAACTGCTGGAAGAACTGCGAACTGAAGCGATCATCATCGGGGCAAACAGCTCCGCAGCGCTGGTATTCAACGATCAGAAAGCGGCGAAAGAAATCCTGGCGGCCGTCCGCTTGACGCCACGAATTGTTGGCGGCGCACTCTACCGCCCCGATGGGCAGCTGTTTGCTTTTGAAAACGATCCTCAGGGCGTTTTCCCCGGAAAGATCGGTGAATTCAATCCGGATCAGCCCCAGGTCATCGAAGCGCGTCTGGGAACATTTGCGGATCTCATGCGCGAGGAGGTGTATCAGGACGACACTCACGTCGGTACGCTCCTGATTCACGTGACCTACAAGTCACTCTACTGGCGCTTGCTCGAGTATGCAATTGGAGTCATTTTCATCGGGGCAATCGCCTTGCTGCTCGCTCATCGCTTTACGGTCAGCCTCCGAAAAAAAATGGCGCTGACCGAAGGCCAGCTCCAGAAAATGGCGCTTTATGATCAAGTCACCGGGCTGCCAAATCGCAGTTTTTTTGAGTTCGAACTTGGCAAGGTGGTCACCCGGATCAAGCGCGAAGGGAGCATCGGTGCGCTTCTCTTCATCGACGTGGACGACTTCAAGAAGGTCAACGATCTCTGCGGGCATCAGGCCGGAGACCAGGTGCTATTGATGATATCAGAGCGTTTGAAGCGAACAGTTCGTGCTGCAGACATCGTGGCCCGTGTCGGCGGTGACGAGTTTGCAGTTGTCCTGTACGCCTGTGGTTCGCCGGAGAACGCCGCTAAAGTGGCCGATCAGATGATTGCAGCGATTTCCGAGCCTTTTCCGACCGAACCCATTCCAAGTCACGTCGGATTGAGCATTGGTCTGACGATGATCCCCAACGATAGTGATGATCCGGTAACCCTTCTCAACTGGTCGGATATGGCCATGTACGTCGCCAAGTCACAAGGCAAGAATCGCTACCAGTTTTTCTCCGAAGATATCAACAACAAGGTTCACGGCAAGTTGCAGATTGAAGCCGATCTGAGGGAGGCCCTTAAAGATCCTGATGGTGGTTTGTGGGTGGCCTATCAACCCCAGGTGAGCGCCAGGACCAGAGAAATAACCGGAGTCGAAGCATTAATGCGCTGGAGACTCAAGAGTGGTGCCTTCATCTCTCCAGGAGAATTTATCCCGATTGCTGAAAAGAGCGGACTCATCATCGACATCGGCGTGTGGCTGGTAAAGCAGATATGCCGGGACCTTGCTGAAATGCGCGGCAATGGAATCGAGATTTCAAAGGTCGCCGTCAACGTGTCGCCTCGGGAACTTACCCGCGGAACCGGCATTGTTGAAGCGATCTGCAAGACCTTGGACGAGTTCGGGGAAAACGTCAGTCGCTTTCAGTTTGAGCTGACCGAAAACGCACTGATGGATGAGAAAGGCTCCGAAGTTCTGGATGCCTTCCGGGAAGCAGGCTTTTCACTGGCGATTGATGATTTTGGCTCTGGATACTCTTCGTTGGGTTACCTGAAACGATTTCATGTCAGCACCCTGAAGATTGACCAGCAGTTTGTTCAACTTCTCCCCGGCGACGCTGAAGATGGAGCAATTGTTTCGGCCGTGATTCAAATGTCCAAAGCGCTCGGGATTACGGTGGTTGCCGAAGGCGTTGAAACTGAAGCGCAAGCAGAATTTCTGGCAACTCATGGATGTGACATTCTCCAGGGATTCCTCATCAGCCGTCCCATTCCTCCTCGGGAGTTGGAGGCCTACATAAAAGATCGCGCTGCCGTCAACGTTGAACGTAATTGACCGCGATGCGATCGCTTGTACCCTTAGAGAAAATGCCCCAAACACGTTCGCCAAGGAGAACCGTGTCGTTTTTGCCGGATTTGTTATAAAATGCGCTCCGTGCAGAAAATCACATCTACCAAGTGACAGATTCATTGCGTTGGTGATTCTGTTGGCGCACGAAAAAACATGAATCGGCGGATTGGCTACCGATCAGGGATTTAGCGATTTCGAGTCCGTCAGCAACCTTGCAGAACAAGAATAGTGCGGTTCATTCATGTCAATCGTGCGCTTTGTACTACTTTGGAGTGGTAGTTCAGTTGGTTAGAATACCGGCCTGTCACGCCGGGGGTCGCGGGTTCGAGTCCCGTCCACTCCGCCAACACCGGAAGGCGAACGCAAGTTCGCCTTTTTTGTTTTGATTTTTCAATTGAATTAGCGGGCAATCACCATGTTCGACTCCGTACGTAACAACAAGAGAATTGTTCAGATATTTCTGGGTCTGATCACGTTGCCATTCGCCTTTTTTGGCGTTGATTCCTACGTCAGGAATTCGGGAGCAGGGAATGATCTGGCCAGCGTCGGGGGTACGAAGATTACTGCTCCCCAGTTTGAGCAGGCCTTGCGTGAGCGCCAGGATCAAATGCGCCAAAGGCTGGGTGAGAGTTTCAAGCTGGAAATGATGAATACCCCTGAAGCCAGACAGAGCGTTCTTGATTCTTTGCTTGATCAGCGCCTTTTGTTGCTGGAGGCAGAAAAGAAGCGCTTGTTTACCGATGACAGCGTTTTGCGGGATGTCATCAGTAAAATCCCGTCGCTACAGGAGGACGGTAAGTTTTCGATGGCGCGCTATGAAACAGCGCTGCGCGCTCAAGGCCTGTCGCAGCCGCAGTTCGAGGCAAAATTGCGTCAGGATCTGACACTTCAGCAACTGATCAGCGCGGTCGGAGATACTGCGTTTGTTTCCGACAGCCAGGCCGAAGCGATGTTGCGACTGCAGACTGAAGAACGCCAGTTCAGCGAACTCAAGATTGCGCCCGAGCAGTTTGCAGACAAGGTGAAGGTCGAAGACGCCGCGGTGCAGAAATTCTACGAGGACAACAAGACCAAGTTTGAGGTCGCGGAACAGGTCAAGGCCGAGTATGTGGTGTTGTCGCTTGACGCGCTTCTCTCGCAGGCAACGGTCACTGATGCCGAAATCAAAGCTTGGTACGAGAGTCACAAGGATCGTTACGAGCAGGCTGAGGAGCGGCGTGCGAGCCATATTCTGATCATGACCAATGCCGATACCGACAAGGCCAAAGCCAAAGCCAAGGCGGAAGAGGTGCTGAAGGACGTTCAGAAATCGCCGGCAAAATTTGCCGAGCTGGCCAAACAGTATTCAGAGGATCCCGGTTCCGCAAAAAATGGCGGCGATCTCGGCTTCTTTGGCCACGGCATGATGGTCAAAGCCTTTGAGGACATCGTGTTCAAGCAAAAGGAAGGTGAGATTTCCGGTTTGGTGCAGTCGGAATTCGGCTATCACATCATCAAGCTCACTGGTATCAAGGCGGGCAAACAGCGTCCACTTGACGAGGTGCGCTCCGAAATCGAGAGTGAACTGAAACGTCAGGCGGCTTCACGCAAGTTTGCCGAGACGGCTGAGGCGTTCACCAACACGGTCTACGAGCAATCGGATAGCCTCCAGCCGGCCGCCGAGAAGTTCAAGTTGAAGATTCAGCAGTCCGGCGTGCTGCCGAAGAATCCCGACCCAAAAGCGCTGGCCGAACTGGGTCCCTTGGCGAATGCGAAGATCCTGGCTTCGCTCTTTTCGGAAGATTCCATCAAAAATAAACGCAATACCGAAGCCGTTGAGATCGCTCCAAACACCTTGCTGGCTGCGCGCGTTCTTGAACACATGCCAGCGGCCAGCATCCCCTTCGATAAGGTAAAACCCGATATCGAGAAGCTTCTGAAAGCTCAGGAAACCGCGGCCATGGCCAAGAGTTCAGGTGAAGCCAGACTGGCCGAGTTGAAACAAAACGGCGAGGACAAGCTGGCTTGGTCGACGCCGAAGAGTGCGTCGCGCATTCAGAGTGCTCAGCTGACACCGGCCGCCATGCAGGCTGTCTTCAAGGCCGATGTCCAGAAGCTGCCAGCGTATGCGGGTGCCGGGATCGGTGGCGGCTACACGCTCTACAAGATCGTAAAGATCAACTCACCGGAAAAACTCGATGAGGCGAAACGTAAGGCGCTTCAGGGCGAGTACGGCTCGATTGTTGCGCAGGAGGACCTGTCAGCCTATCTTTCCGGGCTTCGCCAGCGCTACAAGATCGTGATAAACAAACAACTGGTGGAGTCGAAAGAGCGGCAATAGGTACTTAACGTCTCGCAAAAAAACGCCGGTCGGATATTCCCGCCGGCTTTTTTTTGCGCAGATTTCTACTGAAACTTACGGGAGCGGATCCGCATTACCCAGCGCCGTGGTATTCAGCCCGCCATCGACATACATGATTTCGCCGGTGATCGCACTGGCCAGATCGGAGAGCATGAAGGCGGCCGCGTTACCGACTTCATCGATGGTGACATTGCGACGCAGCGGGGCATTGTGCGAGTTATAGGCCAGAAGCTTGCCAAAATTGCCGATCCCGGACGCGGCCAGCGTCTTGATCGGGCCAGCCGAAACCGCGTTGGCGCGAATGCCCTGTGGGCCAAGGCAGAAGGCCAGGTAACGCGTGGCCGCTTCAAGACTGGCCTTGGCCAGTCCCATGGTGTTGTAGTTTGGCATGGTGCGTTCGGCGCCCAGATAGGTGAGTGCCAGTAGCGCCGCGTTATTGCCCTTCAGGAGCAGCGGGCGGGCGGCCTTGGCCAGTGCCGGATAGCTGTAGGACGAGATGTCATGGGCAATGCGGAATGATTCGCGCGTAATACCGTCGAGGAAATCGCCCTCGATCGCTTCAGTGGGTGCATAGGCGATTGAATGTACCAGTCCGTCAAGGCCTTCCCATTGCATTGCCAGATCGGCGAATAGTTTATCGATCTGTGCATCTTCGGCGACGTCGCACTGAAAAACCAGCGTGCTGTCGAATTCGGCGGCAAATTTGTTGATGCGATCCAGAAAGCGTTCGTTCTGATAGGTAAAGGCCAGCTTTGCACCTTCACGGTGGCAGGCCTTGGCTATGCCATACGCGATCGAGTGCTTTGACAGTACGCCAGTGATGAGAATGCGCTTGTCTGCAAGAAATCCCATGAGTTCTCCGGTAACGATGAGTTGTCTGATTGATTGATGCGGTGAGTATTCGTCATCCGTTGCGCATTATAGGAGATTTTTGCCCCAAAACTCCGCTTTGGCCGGGGGCATCGCTCGCGCCTCGCTTATGAAGGCGTCAACAAAGCATCGCTTCGCGCTAAACTCTGTTTCATGCTCGTTACTCGCTCCCTCTGTCTGCCCCTGTTTCTTCTGCTTGCCGCATGCAGCAGCGAGCAGAACGATCCCTATCCGGCCAGTGAACGCGGCCAGAACATCCTCTACACCGCGTTCACCGAACGTCCAAAGCACCTTGATCCGGTACAGTCCTACAGCGAGGATGAAAACATCTTCACCGGGCAGATTTACGAACCCCCCCTGCAATACCACTACCTGAAGCGCCCCTATACGCTGATTCCGGCGGCGGCCGAGGCCGTGCCGGTGCCGCGTTATTTCAATGCCATGGGCACGCAGCTGTCTGCAGAGGCGCCAGTCGGGGACATCGCCTTCAGCGAATACGAAATTCGCATCCGTCCTGGAATTCGCTATCAGCCGCACCCGGCCTTTGCTCTTGACGAAGGCGGCCAGCCGCGCTACGCCGCTCTGGATCGCGACAAACTGCGCGGCATCAACACGATCGCCGATTTCAAGCACACGGGAACGCGCGAACTGACGGCCGACGACTACATTTACGAAATCAAGCGTCTGGCACATCCCCGCCTGCATTCGCCGATTTTCAGCACCATGTCGGAGCGCATTGTCGGCCTGAAGGAACTGGCGGCGGCGCTGCAGGGCGCGGCTAAAAATCGGCCGCCCAGCGAGTGGCTGGATCTCGACACGTTGACACTGGACGGAGTCACGCGCGTTGATCGCTACACCTATCGCATCAAAGTGTACGGAAAATACCCGCAGTTTCTCTACTGGCTGGCAATGTCTTTCTTCGCACCGGTGCCGCGCGAGGTCGACCGCTTCTACAGTCAGCCCGGAATGGCCGAGAAGAATCTGACGCTGGACTGGTATCCGGTCGGCACCGGCCCCTACATGCTGACCGAGAACAATCCGAACAGCCGCATGGTGCTGGAACGCAACCCAAATTTTCATGGCGAGACTTATCCGTGTGAGGGCGAAGTCGTTGACGAGGCCGCCGGGCGGCTGGTCGACTGCGGGAAACCGCTGCCGCAGATCGACAAGGCCGTGTTTTCACTGGAAAAGGAGAGCATTCCTTACTGGAACAAGTTCCTGCAGGGCTATTACGACGCATCCGGCATCACCTCCGACAGTTTCGACCAGACTGTCCAGATCACCACCAGCGGCGACGTGACACTGGCAGACGCAATGCAGAAGCAGGAAATCCGGCTGCAGACCTCGGTTGCGACTTCCGTGATGTACATG
>JANNNT010000071.1:0-1961 GCA_031398685.1 Rhodocyclaceae bacterium
GCGTTCCATGCCGAGCTGGGGTGCGAACTTGCGGTAGTACGCGGTCTTGAGGAGGTGCCCGCTTTCGGCATAGAAGTGCGCCTTGACGGGCCGCGCCGACTCGGTCTCGATCCACATCTCGACCCGGTGGTAGGTCACATCGGGCGAAAGTTCGACCAGTCGCAGCTTGTGGCAGCGCCGACGCACACGCTCGCCGTCGGTCACATCCTCCTCGCCGAGCAACTCTGCCTTGTAGTCCTTGGCCAGATTGATCGTGACGACGTCGCCATTGGCTGCCTGACCAAGCAGGCGCTGTTGCGGAGACAGACGAATGCTCGCCTTGCTTGCCGGATCGAAGAACCAAAGGTCGTTGCCGCTTTTCAGCATCAGCTTGTTGGCGTCGCGCGGCGGGTCGACGAAGCGGATCAGGCTGCGGTACTGGCCGCCAGTTTGGTCGGCCCGGGAGTAGACCTCGAGCGTGTTTGAATCGGTCTGCTTTCGGTTGCGATACTCGATCAGCGTCACGACCACGCCGAATGGTTTTGACGGGTTTCGCACCGCGTCGCTCGCGGCGAGGATCGATTGCGCATCCGCAGCGCCGTGTGCAGCGGGCGCGATACACAGCCAAACCGCGAACGCGGCGCAAAGGAATGCAGGCTTCAAGGGGGTCGATCCTCGCTTGGTCAAACGTGTCGCAGCGCGTCGACGATGTTCATTCGTGCCGCACGCGCAGCCGGCAGGATGGCGGAGAGTGACGCGACAACGATGAGTCCAATGGCACTGGCCAGCATCATCAGATTCTCTCCGGCGACGCGCACGGCAAGCGGCACGGGCTCGATCCGGCCCGGCGGTGTCCAGGTCAGGCCAAGCTGATTGATCGCCCAGGCTGTGGCCAAAGCCGCGCAGACGCCCACGATGGATCCGGCAACCCCGAGCAAGATCGCTTCGGCCAGAAACATCTGCCGAATGCCACGGCGCCTCAGGCCGATTGCGCGAACGGTTCCGATTTCGACCGTGCGCTCGACCACCGTCATGCTCATCGTGTTGCTGATCGTGAACAACACGACAGCACCGATCAACACCGACATGAAGCCGAAAATCGCAGCAAACATCGCAATCGTCTGGCCATAGAAGGGATTCAAGGTCTCGTAGTCGACGATCTCCAGCGGCTTGTCTTTCAGGGTCGTCGCAAGAAGCTGTTCGAGCCGCTCACGTGCCAGCGGAGACTGCGCAGTGTGACGCAGTTGCAGCGCTATCGCCGTCACCTGAGGCGGCTCACTGCCGAAGATCAAGCGCTGCGCTTGTGCCAAGTGAAGGGCCACGTAGACGTCGTCGAGTTCTTTGATGCCCTGTCGCTCCGCCCTCACGACATCGACGACTGTGACATTGGGGGCGCCGCGCGAGTTCGCGGCGAGGATTTCGATGCGCGCGTTTGCGGCGTTCGCCGCAACGGGGCCTTCTGCCGTACCGGCCGCCGAGAGTGCCGCGATGTCGTCAGGCAGCGCGGCACCAGTCGCCGCATTCGATGGCTGTGTTGAGAGGGGGCAGTTTGACACTTTCAGCACAGCGCACAGTTGGAGCACACGAGCCACGCCGGAACCAATCACGGCCGAATCCGGCGCCGTGCCGGACAACGTCAAGTGGCGCTTCAACACCCGAAGGCCGTAGTCGTTCCATTCGCGCATGCGGTTCTGGTCCTCCACCACGGTGCCGATAGCGCGAATCGGGCTCGAGACGCTGGCAGCAAAGTTGCCCGCGATGCCGCCGAACTGCAGGGTCGGCGTCGCGACCGCAAGCATCGGCGCCAGGACCGGATCGGCCTTCACGGTGGCCAGGACGTTCTTGTAGTCGCGAATCCCGTAGGCGGCCGGATTGCCGCTGCCATAAAGAAAATAACCCTTGTGCTGGATTTGCAGGTGGCCCGTCAGTCGGACAAATTCGGACTGAATTGCGTAGTTGATGTCCCTGATGTAGCCGCCGAA
>JANNNT010000137.1:0-3008 GCA_031398685.1 Rhodocyclaceae bacterium
CCAGCGCGCGCAGCGTCATGTGGCCGACTCGATCACGACGCTACGCTTGCGGTTGAGTCTCGCTCTCGCAAGCGCCTTGGGGCACTGTCCGCATTGCGGCCGGTACAGCCAAAGACGTAATTTGTGACACAGTAAGACTAAGGAACGCCGAATAAGTATCCGAAAGAGTGAACGATTCTTTTGTCATGAAGTCTGACGAGGAGTACTGATCACAAGGGTGACCGACGATGAAGCAGCTGACGCTGGCGGCGACGAAGGGGTTTGAGAAGCACCACCGGGCAACGCGCAAGGCGGAGTTTCTGGCGCGCATGGAAATCTGGAATTGTTGGTAGTGCCTCACCGGCTCCCGATGCAATGAATTTCAAATAATTTGAATCCGATCCAAAGTTGAAAGCGTATAACCATTGCAATCCTGCTAAACCACTTAAATCAAGGAAAATATCATGAACAAATTAAGCCATGCACTACTCTTCTCGGTTGCGGTTTCGAGCGCGAATATTGCGCTGGCAAACGATACGATGGTCGGCGGCCAGGCAATGACGCCCAGCAAAGACATTATTGACAACGCCGTCAATTCCGCGGACCACACCACGCTGGTTGCCGCTGTCAAAGCCGCCGGTCTGGTCGGCACCTTGAAGGGGAAAGGCCCGTTCACCGTATTCGCGCCAACGAATGCCGCCTTTAACAAGCTCCCTGCCGGCACCGTCGATACCCTGGTCAAACCGGAAAGCAAAGCAACGCTGACCAAAATTTTGACTTACCACGTTGTCCCGGGCAAATATGATTTCAAGACGCTTGAGCAAGAAATCAAACAACATGACGGCAAAGTCCAGTTGGCGACAGCCAGTGGTGGCAAGTTGAACTTCGCAATGAATGGCATGCACAACATCATTGTGATGGATGACAGCGGCAACTCCGCCAACATCAGCACCTACGATGTTAACCAGTCGAATGGCGTAATCAATGTTATCGACACCGTCCTGATGCCCAAATAAAACTGGCGCCTGGAGAGTTCGGGGTATGCATTGAAAAAGACGCTCTTTCGGGCGCCTTTTTCGATTTTTAAAAACTCATTATTCACCGCGAAGAGGAGCGAAATGTCGTCACGTGTAGGAGAATGATAATACGATTTTCAGGGCTATATCGCATGTTGCGTTTTGCCGTGATTGGTGTGGCAGCGATCGCGTTGGCCGCGACAATTTGCGCGTGTTCCCCGCTGGCGATCGTCAATGCGTTGACGCCGACCGATACGTATAGCGTGACCGCGAATCTTGAGTACGGCTCTGATCCGAACGAAAGGCTGGATGTGTATCAGCCGAAGGTGTCGGCGAAAATGCAAGCGCCACACGATCGCTATCCGGTAGTGGTTTTTTTTCATGGCGGAACGTGGATCAGCGGCGAACGCCAGGATTACAAATTCGTCGGTGAAGCACTGGCATCACGGGGCATCGTCGCAATCATCGCTGATTACCGGTTGTACCCGCAGGTTCGTTACCCGGATTTCCTGACCGACTGCGCGCGCGCGGTGGCGTGGGTGCGGCACGAGGCACCTCGCTACGGCGGCGATGCCAGGCGTTTGTACGTAATGGGGCACAGTTCGGGCGCTTACAACGCCGCGATGCTGGCGCTGGATTCGCGCTGGCTGGCGACGGAAGGTGTTGAGCCTTCCGCATTGGCCGGCTGGATCGGTTTGGCCGGGCCGTATGACTTTCTGCCGATTACAAATGTGCTGGCGCAGCCGGTATTCAATCATCCGGATTATCCGACGGGCTCGCAGCCCATCGACTACGCATCGAAGGTGGCGCCGCGCACATTTCTGGGCGCCGGAGCCACAGACGACGTCGTCAACCCGGAACGTAATACAAAACAGCTGGCAGAGAAGCTACGCCTCGCAGGTGTGCCGGTAACGCTCAGGATTTATTCCAGAGCGAATCACGTCACGCTGATTGGCGCATTCGCACGTCCCTTGCGCGGCCTGGAACCGGTGCTCGAGGATGTCGTAAGATTCGTGCACGGCGACCCTTTGCAGTAGTAACCAGTGCGAGACATTCTGAAATGGTTGTACGGCACGCTCTTTGCGCTCGCTGGCGTCAACCACTTTATGCACACCGAATTCTATGTGAGCATCATGCCGCCGTATCTGCCCTGGCAAACGGCGCTTATTTATGTGAGCGGTGCGGCGGAGATATTTCTGGGGGTTTTGCTGCTCTTCCGTCGCGCTGAGCGCCTTGCTGCATGGGGCATGATCGCGCTGATCATTGCGGTAACTCCGGCCAACGTCCAGATGGCAATCCATGCGGAGCTGTATCCGGACTACAGTCGGGCCGCGTTGTGGGCGCGTCTGTTGCTACAAGGTGTTCTGATCGCCTGGGCATACTGGTTCACGCGCCCGCGCCTCAAAGAAACCAAAATCTCCCCAAGGCAATTGCAAGAATGACGATGTCGTTGACTGTTGATATAGCCGTTCGCAATCAATAGGTTGCAGGAGCGTTGATCTTAGCGGCGAATGCCGTGGTTGGATCAATGCAAAAAACCTCAAGAGCGCGACCGTCGTTTCAGGAACCGCACAGGTGCGCTGCGAGTTTCTCGGCGAAGTTGTTCGGCACATCCTCGCCTCGTGCTGACTCCTCTAAGCCGGACAAGCCGGAACCAAACAGGCTAAAGTAGCTGAAGGACGGTGAGTAAAGAGGAGACCACCATGAGCGGGATGCTGACGGATCGGTATCGAGACCGGTTGGCGGGAGTGCTGTCTTGTTACGACCGGATAGTCATTACCGGAACGCTGCCGGGAATCTGCTACGCGGCTGGGATGACGAGCTTTCTGAACGCCAAGGGGATTCGGATTTTCGACTACCCGCGGTTTGCCGAACCATTGCGGGATGCGATTCGTGAACGGGCGCAGACGTTGGCCGACGCGCAGGGGGCGAGAATCGAATATATGGCCAAGGCGCACATCCGCAAGGAAGAGGTGGTGGCGAAGGTGCTGGCGGCGCGGGGTGATCACCCGG
>JANNNT010000163.1:0-11863 GCA_031398685.1 Rhodocyclaceae bacterium
CCACGTCATCGATCGAGCTGGCCGTGATCGTCGGCGTCGTGGCGGCCCTGGTGGCGTCGGTCCTCGCCGCGGTCCTCATCCCTCGCGATGGGCCCGTTGAGGCCGGCGGCTGAGCGCGACCGTCAAAGTGATTGACCGGAAGCGAGGCAAAATCGACGTCTTCCAGACAGCGAACATTGACCGCGGCGATGCGTTTGCCGGAAGGGTCGACTCCCTCGCCAAACGGATGAATGCCGCACTTCGCGCAAAATCGATGCTTGATCACATGTTTGTTGAACAGGTAGGTGCTGAGGTTTTCTTCCGGAGTGAGCAGGCGCAGCGTGTCTCTGGGAACAAACCAGAGCAGGGCCCCCTTCCGGGAGCAGATCGAGCAGTTGCAATCCGTCACCTGGGTCAGCTCGCCCTCGACTTCGAAAGCGACCTGACCGCAGTGACAGCTACCTTTGTAAATCATGGCTTGGCTCCTTTCGTTTGAATCAGCGCGGCGTGGGATGGCATCACCACGGGTCGTAGGTGCCAAAGTTCCAGATGTGGCCCTCAAGATCCCGGCAGGTGAAGCCACGGCCGCCATAGTCCTCGTCCTTGATGCCCAGCAGGATCTCGGCGCCGGCGGCATTTGCTTTGGCATAGATCGCGTCGGCGTCGGAGACGATCAGATAAGCGCTTTGCGTTTCGGCACCGCCGATCTCGTCGGGCTGCTTGATCAGGCGGCCCCACTCAGACTCTTTTCCAGAAACCGAGCCGAGCATGATCATGCCGTTACCGAAGGTCAGCTGAGCATGGGCAATTGTTCCGTCCTCGTTGGCATGAACGGCTTGCTTCACGAAGCCAAACGTCGAGCAAAGCCAGTCAATGGCCGCTGGCGCGTTTCGATAGCGCAGGCACGGAATGACCGTCGCCCGAGTGTTTTTTGCGGACGTGGACATGGCGCTCTCCTTAGGCTGCATTACGGGTCTCGCCACGCTCTTCTTCGTCCCACGGCAGGCCTTGACCCTGCACCAGGGCCCGTGTTTCGTCGCTCATCTTAGTTACCCCGTATCAGCTAACGTAGCAGGGAGCGCATTCGCGCACTTCAACGGTCGCCCAGTCGGCTGCCGGGCAGCGATGGGCAATGGCTACCGCTTCGTCACGCGTCGCCACGTCGATCATGAAAAAGCCGCCGACCATCTCCTTGGCTTCTGCAAATGGCCCGTCGCGAAGCTGGGGTTTGCCCTCGACGGTGCTGACCCGGATGGCCTGGTCATCGGTGCGCAGTGATTCGCTGGCTTGGAGCAGGCCGCGATTCTGCAAATCCTGGCCGAAGGCCACCATCTCGTCGTAGCGGAGACGAGCCTCGTCCGGTGCACGCGAAGCGCGTTGCCCGCGCGGTTCGACGATCAGTAATAGATAAGCCATGTCCTGGTCTCCTTAGGCTTCCGGGCAGCCCGTGGCGGCTGCGGCACCGATTTCTTCCGGGCTGACATCGCGTATGTGGGTGGCGACCGACCAGCGGTGGCCAAACGGGTCTTCCAGCTGGCCATAGCGATCACCCCAGAACATGTCGGAAACCGGCATGGTGATGCGCGATCCTGCCTCGACAGCACGGGGCGACGGTGGCATCCACGTCGACGACGTAGAGATGGAGAGTTACCGGTGAACCCTTCAGGGTCAGCGGCCCCTGGCAGCCCTGTTCCGGGTATTCGTCGACCAGCATTAGCGGCGAGTCGCCGATCTTGATCATGGCGTGCATCAGCCGGCCATCGGGACCGGGCAGACGCACTAGCTCGACGGCACCAAAGGCCTTGACGTAGAACGCAATCGCATCAGCGGCGCCCCGGCAAACCAGGTGCGGTGTGATCGAATACATGTTGGGTGGGATGGGTTGAACCTTGTCCATTGCAATCTCCTTTGAAGGTTGGGGAAGCCCCTGTTGAGGTGCCTCAATGTGTACGACGGAGCGCCTGCACTGAAATCGACAAGCGATCAGAAACTTGGTTCGTTTGCTTAACCGCCGACGCCCAATTCGCGAAAACGTTTGACCGCTTCCGATGGCGGAAAATCATCCAGTCCCTGCAGCGGGCGCACCTCGATCTCGGCGGGAAGATCGTCACCTCGCGGGTTGGGGAAGCGTTTTGTCCATTCCAGCGCTTCATCCCGCGTTCTCGCCTGGATCAGCGTATACCCGGCGACCAGCGTTTCGACGCCGTCGAACGGCCCCTCGATGACCGTGCGTTTGGTACCGCCGTAGCGGATGCGCCAGCCCGACGAACTGGGTGCCAACCCGGAAGCGTCGAGCAGGGCGCCGGACCGCGCCAGTTCTTCGTGGTAGCGGGCCATTTGCGCGACCAGTTCCTCTTCGGGCATCGCGCCTGCCTCCGATTCGGCTGTGGCCTTGACGATGATGAGAAATCGCATGCTGTCCTCCGTTTCGATTAGGGAACCGTGCCCAATTGCACGGCACCTGATCTGACGACGATGCATATGGGGATGAATCGACAGCGAAGTGAAAAAAGCGGGTGTTCGTATTCTGTGGTTGATTTGCTGTTGTGCTGCGCACTACAAGATGACTATAGCCGTCATCATGCAAACGAACTCTCTTTCAATCGCACGGGACGGATGATCAAGGCCAGCAAAAAGGTGAGTACCAAGGTTGGCAAGGCAGCCCCCCAGTGTGGCATCCAATGGGCAATCGCGTGGTAAGTTGCGATGCCTCCCAGCCACATTGATGCAGTAGCCATGTCCACTTTGCATTGTGTTGGGGAGAAGCGAGGCTGTCCAACCCCCAATCGTCCCAGGATGACACCAAATAGCGGGACAAAGATCGAACTCAGCAGGAGCAAGAATGGCTCCAGACTGTGGATGGGCAACACCAAGGCGAGTCCGGTGCACAGCACCGCGAGCCCAAGCCCCCATTGGCGAATGGTAATTGCAGGTTTTATGCTATGAGCAGATACCGAGCCTGAATAAACATCACCATAGGCGTTATCAATCTCGTCCACAAGGATCAGGCTCAGGGCAATCAGGCCCCCTTGCGCCAGCAGCAGCGAACTGACCAAATTCGCATCGGGGTGGGCCACGCTAACCACCATCACACCCAGTGCGTAACACCAAACGTTCGCTAGGGCGTACCCCAACCAAGTCCCGCTCATGGTTCCACGCCCCGAGCGACCGTGGCGAGCGTAATCAGCCACCAGCGGTAACCACGACACCGGCATGGCAATCACCAGATCCATGGCGGACAAAAGACCCATGCTACCGTCTCCCGGTCGTGCCCAGAATGCGTCCAAGCCTTGGATTCTAAGTTGCCCACCAAACTGCCAGGTCAGCCACAAAAGCGAAGCAATCACCAAAGGCAATCCGAATCGGCTGACGATTTTACGGACGAGCTGGGTCATGGAACCGGCCAGCAAGAAAGTCAGGACCGAACCCCACAAAAGTGTAGTGATTACGGTGCCACCCGTTCCATCCAGAACCAGTCCAAAAGACTGCTTTCCAATTGCGGCGGTACCGTCCCGCATGACCACGAGTTCAAACGTGGTCCAACCGATCAATTGTGCAATATTCAGGATCACCGGCAATCGCGCAAAGTGGCTCCCAAACGTGGCGCACATCAACCCAGCACTGGAAAGACCGCTATCGCAGCCGAGTTTGGCCGTCCAGGCCAACAAACCGGATCCCACCACTGAACCCAGCAGTATGGCAATGACCGCGTCGCGACTCCCTACGGATGGCACGAGATAGGCGCCGATCTGTATGACCAGCAGACCCACGCCCAAGCTAAACCAGAGCGAGGCATGTTCATGCCAGCGAAAGACACGATCAATCTCGGCGACAGGCGTAAGTGCCTTGTTGTTGGGGTTTAGCATTTGCACGATCACCTTATATTTACGAATTATTAGCGAACAAAAAAATGAATTGAACGGGCTACATTACTTAAATGAACCGTCTTGCGAATTGCTGTCAAGTGATCAATTTCACCACGAGCCTCAATTATCTCATCAAGGTTACGACGCCCTGACCGGCAGTTAGCATTTAGGCACGTTGCATCAACTCACGCTGACGGTCGAACATCATCCGCACTAGAGCCGTCGCTTTCGATTGGGGTATTGACACGTTTTTTGTCACGGAGCCACTCCGCGTGGGAATAACCATAAGCGTTGTCCGGTTCACGTTCCTTTGCGGCCAGTTCCTGAGCTGCGATATCGACTTTCCGATCCCACAGGAGCGCTCTCCCGGTTCGCTGGTCTTCAACAATTTCCGGATGTTCATCAAGGAATTGATTGAGGAATTTCGTCGTTTCTGAGACGTACGCGCGCTCGATCTTTCCGGGCGCGTCCTGCTCGTGCTTTATGCGGAATAGTCTGTCCAGAAAATTACTCATGTGTTACGTGTCGCGAATGCATTCGGCAATGAAGAACGGTGACGGGGATCGGCGTCTCACGCTCGTGCCATCAGGTCGAACCGTGTTTGCGCAATCGTTCGGAAAATGGCCACGCTTTGCCGCTGCCCACGCATCGTCTAGCCAACATCCCACGCCTCCAAATGAAGCCGAAACGGTCCTCCTGCTTATAAACAGAAAATACGTTTCCTTCACGAAACTTTGATATTCTCGGGCTCAGAATTGTTCCGTGATCAAACAACGCCTGGAATCAGATCCGCGACCCGTCCGGTCCAGATGGGTGCTTCATCGTCTGGTTCGATACCATGGCCAGTGCTACGCCTCGGTATGTTGCATCTCTCCTCCTTCCACCGAATTCCGCCGGATCGAACTCCGTCACCCGCAGGTCGTCTAATTATGCAACGCAAGTTGGTATTGGTATTGGCATTGGCAAAGGAGTCGCCATGGGATCGATGAAGGAGATTTTCAACAGCTTCCTGCTCAAGGAGCTGTTCAAGGGAATGGCAGTGACCGGCCGCCACATGTTCACGCGCAAAATTACCGTGCAGTACCCCGAAGAGAAAACACCGCAAAGTGTCCGCTTTCGCGGCCTGCACGCACTGCGCCGTTATCCGAACGGCGAGGAACGATGCATTGCCTGCAAGTTATGTGAAGCCGTTTGCCCGGCTCTGGCCATCGTTATCGAATCTGCAGAGCGGGATGATGGTTCGCGCCGCACGACGCGTTACGACATCGACCTGAACAAATGCATTTTCTGCGGCTTTTGTGAAGAAGCCTGTCCCGTCGATGCCATCGTCGAAACCCGCATCTACGAGTACCACGGGGAATCGCGCGGCGACCTCTACCTCACCAAGCCGATGTTGCTGGCCATTGGCGATCGTTATGAAGCGCAGATCGCCGCCGACCGCGAGGCGGACGCGAAATACCGGTAAGCGACCGGACGCGCGTTTCCCGTTCGGCGAGGCAGGCATCACGATTGCCTTGTCGTTCGTGCCCTTGAAGAGCCGTCGCGCGACATCGCCGCCAATGCTGGCGACCTGTACCTGGGTTTCCAAGGTCAGCTTTGGTATGCGCTACCCGATAGTCGAGTGCGCGAATTTTCTGCGTCTCGAAGGGTTGGAACCGGCCGGGAGTACGTAGTCTGCCATGTGCCGCAAAGTGGCCATAGCCAGAAACTGCTGTTTCGCGAACGACAGCTTCACGACATACTTGGGAATTCACCCAATAGGCCATTTGCGGACCTGGCCGCCGCTCCTCCGCACCGACCGCTGGGGGTGGGTATCGAGCAAGAACAATAACGGGTGTGCCTAAAATGACTGCGAGCTGCACCTCGCTGGTAACTTTGACAGTTTGTGCATAAACTGGCGAAGCGATAACGCTTTAAGTTGGCATGCAAAATAAAATAAACTCAAAAAAAGGGTTCAAGCGTCATGTCGCTTTTTTATCAATTGGGTTCTTCAGAACAGCTAATGAGATGGCAAATTGATGGTGCGTGTTCTTCTCGCCGATGACCACCCGTTACTCCGCGTGGCCCTGCGGATCTTTCTTGAGAGTGAGGGGACAATACAAATTGTCGCTGAGACGGGCGACGGACTTGACGTAGTGACGCTCGCTCGTCAGACGCTCCCTGATGTCGTGTGCATGGATATCAATATGCCCGGCATGAACGGAATCGAAACCACTCGACGCCTTATCGCCGCCCATCCAAGCATCAAAGTGATCGGTCTTTCGGCGTTGACCGACCAGCGCTACATCTTGGACATGCTTGATGCCGGAGCTTCGGGTTACGTGACCAAGGCGGCGGCGAGTGACGAATTGTTGCGCGCAATCAAAGCCGTGCAAAATGGTAAAAAATACTTCAGCTCCGATGTCGCCGCCACGGTAAGGACAAGCCCTGCTTGACACGATGGGAAATCAGGAACGAAGCCCATACGAGCCATTCGGACCCGCACTGAATCAACAGCAGCTTCCGGAGTCGAGCTGTCTTTCGTCCACACAAGTCACGGGGCAAGTGTTCGGTCTAGGCCGCCAGTCACCCATAGCACGTACCAGTGGCAAACTACCTACCGCCGAATATTGACGACAAAAAAATCCGGGCGGCGAAGAGAGTTACATCAAGCAAACTGCTTTTGCTGCGTCAAAGCCTCAAGGCAGGCCACAAGGGTTTCCAGATCCACCGGCTTATGCTGGATCGCTATGCCGCGATCGGCCATGCTGCGCAGCAGGCCGGGATCTGTGTCGCCGGTGATCAAGACTGCCGGCAGGTCCGTGCCGAAAACGGTTCTCATAGCCGAAATGACATCCAAGCCAGTTTCACCCTTGGGCAGCCGGTAGTCGGAAACCAGAATGTCCGGCACCACAGTGCCTAACTTGGCGCGAAGTTCACGTCCCGTCGCAGCCGCGACCACCTGATGCCCGATTCCTCGCAAGGCCAGGACGATCGCCAGGCGGACCGCATCGTTGTCCTCCACCAAGGCAATGCGCAGCGGACGGTAGTCGCGTTCTTGGGGAACAACTGGGGGCGGGATTTCTTGACGCTCGGCGTGCGGCACTTCGACGGCAAACATTGACCCACGCCCGACGCGTGACCGGACGCGAATTTCCAAGCCCAAAAGGGTGGCCGTCCTGGCCACGATGGCCAGACCCAAGCCGCTGCCACGGTTGCGGGCGACATCGCCGAGTTGCCGGAATTCCTCGAAAATTTCGCCGATCTTGTCGGCTGGGATGCCGATACCGGTATCCCATACTTCCACCCAAGTCCGGCCTTGGCGCCTACGGCAGGCCACCAGCACACCGCCTTGTTCGGTGTGCTGAATGGCATTTTCCACCAGGTTGCCGAGCAAGCGCCTGAGCAGGACCGGGTCGGTGTGCACCATCCGGGCGGTGGGGCAGCAGTGCAGACGCAGGCCTTTCACTGCGGCTTCTGGTGCATGCGCCGATGCCTGGTGCGCCAGCTCGTCGCCGAGGGAAAAATCGCGCGGGCTTGGTATGACGACGCCCGCTTCGAGCTTGCTCAGGTCGAGCAGGTCGGTGAGCAATTCGCTCAAGCTGCCGATGCACTCCTTCATATGCATCAGCATCGACCGGCCGGCAGGCCCGACGTGATTCACCAGCGCCCCGCTATAGAGTGTGAGGGCCGTCAGTGGCTGCCGCAAGTCATGGCTGGCCGCGGCAAGAAAGCGGCTCTTGGCATTGTTGGCCATCTCGGCGTCCATCACGGCGCTCTTTAGGGTATTTTCAGCCTGTTTTCTCGCCGAAATATCCACCAGGGCGCCGTGCATGGAGAGTGGTTTCCCACCGCTATCAAATATGACTTCGCCGGAATCCTGGATTATTCGCCCGCTACCGTCCGCACGGATCAGCCGATATTCGATCTGCCAGGGACGCTCATCGGCGATGGCCTGCATGCAGTTGTCTAAAAGGCGCTGACGGTCATCGGGATGTACCCGTGCAAGAAAAATCTCAAAATTCGGCGCCGGCACCGACTCTTGCGTGCAACCCAATACCCGGTACATTTCCGCAGACCAGGTCATTGGATTGCGGGCTAGGTTCTGGTGATCCTGCAGCCGCATCAACCAGGTTCCGAGTCGGGCGATGCGTACCCCTTGCAAAAGTGTCGTTTGACTTTCCAGAAGGTGTTGCTGGGCGACCTTTCGCGCCTGCTGCATTTCGTTGAACTCCTGTGCCAACTCAACGATCTCGCGCGGGCCGACCAGCGGAGCCGTGGCATCCAGATCACCGGAGGCTCCGGCCTTGGTTGCGGTTCTGAGCTGTCCAAGCGCTTTGCGTACATGGCGAGTGAACATGCAGGCCAGAAGCGCTCCGCCGAGAAGAAAAGCGAGAATGGTCAGTCCCGTCAGCGCCAGCGGGCGGAGCAGACTGGCATGCAATACCGCGCGCTCCATACCGATGGCCACCGTCCAGCCTGAGGAGGCCGAACGGCTAAGGGCGACGAAAGAGGGAACGCCTTCGAGGGTGTGGCTCGCGAATGTCGCCTCGTTGCTCTCCTTCATCGCCTTTAGCGTTTCGGGCGTCCCTGCTTGCCCAACCCCGGCCGCTGCATTCCGGCTCCGTGCCACAATGATTCCCTGCGAATCGAGCAAGGCGGCAACCCACCCGGCGGGCAATTTCTGATCGACGAGCAGTTGGGTGAGCCGCTCGGGGGCGATACCCATATCAATCGCGTAGGTGATCTTGCCATCGCGCCAGACGGGCACTTCCAGAGCCACGAAATGCCTGCGCGCCACCCCGCCGATGTAGAGGTCCGAAACCGATGGCCGGCCGGTTTCGAAAGTCCGCCTGAGCATCTCCGGATGGCCCGTCTTTGGCAAGTCGGAAGCAAAAGGTCGAAGCGTGTTGATCAGTTGTTGCCCTGAACCGTCGATCAGGACGATGGCCGCTGCCATGGATTCCGTGGCGAGCACTTCCTGGGCCTGGAGGTAGAAAGTCTGCAGGTCGGCTTTGCGCAGCGACGGGGCGGTAGCCAGGATCTGCAGTTTGGCTTTGATTCCGGCCAAGTCCATATCCACAGCCTGGGAAAGGGAGCGAGCGGTCTGCAGCGCCACCCGTTCCATTTGCGCCCGCTCGCTTTGATATCTCTCGTAGAAGAGGATAGTACCGGCCAAAATTCCAGGAATCAGGGCGGCGGCAAAGAGCCAGCCGATACTCCCGGCTCGAGTCGCGCGAGAACGGAAGTCGCGCCGTATGCGCGAAAGCAGCGACATCGAGACCGATTGGATGGTCATCCGGCACTTCCTTCGGTAGCCATCAAATGTTTTGCCGGAAGTCTGGTGAAGATCGACATTCTAGCCGCCGCTAGCGGAAAGCGACAGATTAATGTCGTGAGCGTCCGCTTGGCCGACCGCGCGACGAAGGTGCGGTGCCGAGCACTTTTATCTTTGAGCGAAAGGTAAACGGTAGCAAACGGCAAGCCCGCGATTGACTGGATTATGGAGCACCTGGCGGGCTGTTTTAATCCACCAAAAGGGGAAAAATGTTTGCTAAGTTTTTTTCTTGCACTGATTGCGAATAAACGCCAATCAGCCGAGCTCACATTGCTGCTGGTTGCCGGATTGGTAGGCAGACACGGAATGTGGTTCCCTTGCCGACATCACTGTCCACTTCTATGCGGCCGTGATGCCTCTCGACAATACCGTAGGATACCGATAGCCCTAACCCGGTACCCTTGCCCACTGGTTTGGTCGTGAAGAAAGGATCGAAAATGTGCGCAAGGACTTCGTCCGAAATGCCTTTGCCGGTATCGGTTATCTCGACCCATACCTCGGCGCCCTTACGTCCCGTGCGAATAGTTACGACACCTTGTCCCTCGATGGCCTGGGCGGCGTTGACCAGCAGGTTCATGAACACCTGGTTGAGATGGGGAAGGACGCACTCGACCGGCGGCAACTCCCCGTATTCCTTGCGTACATCGCAGTTGTGCTTGAGTTCGTTCCAAACCACGCTGAGCGTGCTTTCAATCCCTTGGAGAATATCGTCTTCCTTCCAGGTTTCGACTGCATCGATTCGAGAGAAGTCCTTGAGTGCCTGAACGATCCGTTTTACCCGATCGAGACCCTGTTGTGTTTCGGCCAACAGGGGTAACACATCTCCCTTCAGATAATCCAGCTCCACCACAACCTTGAGGGAATTGACAGCCGCGAAGCGGTCAGGCGAAGGGCTATTGCTCGCTGCCACCGAGTCATAGGCGTTTATAACCGACAGCATATCGTCCACGTAGTGCTTGAGCGTGCCAAAGTTGGACGTAACGAAACCGATCGGGTTGTTGATTTCATGCGCCACACCCGCGGCGAGGTGCCCAATGGAAGAGAGCTTCTCCGATTGCAGCAGTTGATTCTGCGCCTGTTTGAGTTCGGCGTTGGTGGTCGTAAGTTTGGCAACCAATTGCTCCAGTTGGGATTGATGCTGTTGCAGTTTGAGGTTGGTCTGAGCAAGCTCAAGTTGTGTGTCGGCGTAATCGCGGTTTAGTTCGAGGACGGTATCGTTGAGGCGCTCCAGGTCTTCGATGTCAAATTCTGCGAGTACGCGCAGCCGTGCATCCACGCGCCAGACGCAAGCCCGCAGGGTCTGTGTCCGCCCCATGTATTCGCCCATAGTGAGCAGTCCGCGATGGATTTCGCCCTGGGCATCCGCCTGCGCCCCGACAAGCGTCGCAAAGTCCGGTTGAATAAAAAACTGCGCCACCTGCATATCCTTCGGCAGACCCCCATTCACTTTGATGAGCCGCAAAAAACCAGCATTCGCCTCGATTAACGTGCCGGACTCATCCAAGGTCGCCGTCACGACCGCGAGAATCGGTTCCAGATCAGACAAAAACCCCATCACAAGACACCCTGGCTACTGACGATTCGATTGGCGTCGACGACCGCCACCTGTGCATCGGCGCTGTAAGCATCCGCCCCCGCCAAGTCGGCCAATGGGATGAAACGATTGATGGCGAGGCCGCCGATCATAACGGCCGGCCGCACAATGCCGAGGCGCGTATCCAATTGTGCGATGGCCGATTTGGCAATCCGCATTTGTTGTGCGAAGGAAACCGATAGCCCGACAAGATCGGGTTTCCACACTACCGCCTGAGTAATAAGCGCCGGGGTAGGTAAATTCGCACCGAGATACTGCACGTCCCAGCCCGCGAGCTGGAACGCATCGGCCACCATACGCAAACCCACAGTGTGGTTGTTACCCTCAACGCAGGCCAGCAGCACCCGCTTATTCTTCGGCTGCGGTGGCGGCGAACGCAGCAACCCTATAGTCATCACTGACTGCACGATAGCCGTCGCCAGATGCTCTTGAGCGACCGAAACCTGGTTTGCCTGCCATTTCTCTCCGATTTGGTAAAGCGCAGGCTGGATGACGTGCAGTTCGACATCGACGAGGCCATGCCCGCCGTCGATACAGCGGTTCACGATAGCCAACGCTTCACGCTGGTTGCCGGCGAGCAATGCCGCTTCTAATGCGGAAGTCTCCGGCCACGGTTCTGGTAGTTTCAGGGTCACTACCGGCGCATCGCCCGTTTCCAGAAATTTTGTGCGAGCCGACTGAAGTGCAGTGGCTACCAACGCGCCATCCGCCGGGTCCATGCACTCGGCAAAAAACTCCCCCAGCCAGTCGAGTGACAGCACCAGGTGCTCCGCAGGGATTGCTCGTGCGGCAAGCACACTCGCCAGCCAGTGCAGATAGTCCACCATCGGTTGCAACAGTCCGAACTCCAGCACGGGCCGCAGAAATTCGAGGTGAAACGCAAGATCCTCGCGGCAGGACTCCTCTCCGCGAGGACCAAACCGCTCATACATTGACCCGTGCGTTGCATAAAACCGTTCAGTTACCGCGCTTATCGCACCGGTCTGCAACGCCTGAAATCGCTGTAGCCCCTCTGCGCCCATCATTTTCAGTTCAGCATCCCTGACCATCTTGTGCTCCTGACAATTATGTAAACAAGTCAAACAAGCGCACCTCAGTACTCCCAGG
>JANNNT010000173.1:0-9857 GCA_031398685.1 Rhodocyclaceae bacterium
GGTTGGCTATCAGTATGTATTTTTCGTCAATATATTTTTCATTTGAATCGGAGTCTGGATCATGAACAGAAGGAAACTGCTTACGGTTGCATTGATGATTGGCGCGATGGGCGTCGTCCCGTTTGCGTATGCGCAAGGCAAAGGACTGGTCGGCGTCTCGATGCCGACGAAGTCATCGGCGCGCTGGATTGACGATGGCAACAACATGGTCAAGTACCTGAAAGAAGCGGGTTACACAGCCGACCTGCAATACGCCGAAGACGACATTCCCAACCAGCTGGCCCAGATCGAGAACCTCGTCACCAAGGGCGCCAAAGTCCTGGTGATCGCCGCCATTGACGGCACCACGCTGTCCGACGTCCTGCAAAAGGCCGCCGACAAAGGCGTCAAAGTCATCTCCTACGACCGCCTGATCACCAAGACCAAGAACGTCGACTACTACGCCACCTTCAACAACTTCGAAGTCGGCGTCCTGCAGGCCAGCACCCTGGTCGACGGCCTCAAACTCAAGGACGGCAAAGGCCCGTTCAACATCGAACTGTTCGGCGGCTCGCCGGACGACACCAACGCCTTCTACTTCTACGACGGCGCCATGTCCGTGCTCAAACCCTACATCGACAGCGGCAAGCTCGTCGTGCGCAGCAAGCAAATGGGCATGGACAAAGTCGGCACCCTGCGCTGGGACGGCGCGGTCGCCCAGGCGCGCATGGACAACCTGCTCTCCGCCTACTACGGCAAGGAAAAAGTCCACGCCGTCCTGTCACCCTATGACGGCCTCTCCATCGGCATCCTCTCCTCGCTGCGCGGCGTCGGCTACGGCACCCCGCAACAACCCTGGCCTTTCGTCAGTGGCCAGGATGCGGAAGTCCCGTCGGTCAAGTCCATCATCAAGGGCGAGCAGTACTCGACCATCTTCAAGGACACGCGCGAACTGGCCAAGGTCACGGTCAAGATGGTCGACGCCGTCATGACCGGATCGAAGCCGGAGATCAACGACACCAAGACCTACAACAACCTGGTCAAGATTGTCCCGTCCTACCTGCTCAAGCCGGTGGCCGTCGACAAGAGCAACTACAAGAAAGTCCTGGTCGACAGCGGCTACATCGCCGAAGACAAGCTGAAATAAAGCACGAGCGAGCTCGGCGCGTTCCGCAGCCTGGAGCGCGCCGTTTTCATGACAGCGGGGCACAGCGCCCCTTGATCAATACAGAAGCAAGGGTGAATCGGTGGGATCCATTCTGGAAATGAAGGGGATCACCAAGCGTTTTACGGGCGTCGTCGCCCTGAAAGACGTGAATCTGGTGGTCCAGGCGGGCGAAATACACGCCATCTGTGGCGAAAACGGGGCCGGCAAATCGACCCTGATGAAAGTGTTGAGCGGCGTCCATCCGCACGGCACCTACGAAGGCGAAATCCACTTCGAAGGGCGCGAACTGCAGTTTGACTCCATCCGCGACAGCGAAAAACAAGGCATCATCATCATCCACCAGGAACTTGCCCTGGTCCCGCTGATGTCGATTGCCGAAAACATCTTTCTCGGCAACGAAGAAGCCCGGCTCGGCGTGATCGACCCCGATGCGACCTATCGCCGCACGGTCGAACTGCTCAAGAAAGTCGGCCTCAACGAATCGCCCGACGAACTGATCACCAACCTCGGGGTGGGCAAACAACAACTGATCGAGATCGCCAAAGCCCTCTCCAAAAAGGTCAAGCTGCTGATCCTCGACGAGCCCACGGCCAGCCTCAACGAGACCGACAGCCAGGCCCTGCTCGACCTGCTGCGCGAATTCAAGGCGCACGGCATGACCATGATCATGATCTCGCACAAGCTCAACGAAATCGCCAGCATCGCCGACTCCGTCACCGTCCTGCGCGACGGCTCGACGGTACAGACCATGGACTGCCGCGACGCCCCGGTCAACGAAGACCTGATCATCCGGCACATGGTCGGGCGCGAAATGGCCGACCGCTACCCGCATCACGACCCCGACATCGGCGAAACCGTCTTTGAAGTCAAGGACTGGACCGTCTTCCACGAACACCACGCCGACCGCAAATTCATCAAAGGCGTCAGCTTCCATGTCCGCCGCGGCGAAATTCTCGGCATCGCCGGCCTGATGGGCTCGGGGCGAACCGAACTGGCGATGAGCCTGTTCGGCCGCAGCTACGGCCGCCATATCACCGGCCAGGTCCGCCTGCGCGGCAAGGAAATCGACGTCAGCACCGTCGGCAAAGCCATCGATCTTGGCATCGCCTACCTCACCGAAGACCGCAAAGGCTACGGCCTGGTGCTCGAAAACGAAATCAAGCACAACATCTCGCTGGCCAATCTGTCGGGCGTCTCCCGCTTCGGCATCATCAACGAAGAAAAAGAATACGCGGTGGCCAAGGACTACCAGAAGAAAATCAACATCCGCTGCCCGGACGTCTTCCAGTACGTCAGCAACCTGTCGGGCGGCAACCAGCAAAAAGTCGTGCTCAGCAAATGGCTCTTTGCCGGGCCGGACATCCTGATCCTCGACGAACCCACCCGCGGCATCGACGTCGGGGCCAAATACGAAATTTACTGTCTCATCACCCAACTGGCCAAGGAAGGCAAGTGCATCATCCTCATTTCCTCGGAAATGCCGGAGTTGCTGGGGATGACCGACCGCCTTTATGTCATGAATGAAGGCGAGCTGATCGCCGAGATGAACACCTCGGACGCCAGCCAGGAAAACATCATGCGCGCCATTGTTACCGCCGGGAGAGATTGATATGAACAGCACCGTAAACGTGGTAGCCCCCGCTGCCGAGAAACTCACCGTCCCCAATTTCATGAAGAAGAACCTGCGCGAGTACGGCATGCTGATCTCGCTCGCCGTGATCATGGGCTTCTTCCAGTACATGACCAACGGCACCCTGATGCAGCCGCTCAACCTCACCAACCTGTTGCTGCAGAACAGCTACATCGTGATCATGGCGCTGGCCATGCTGCTGGTGATCGTCGCCGGCCATATCGACCTGTCGGTCGGTTCGGTGGCCGGCTTCATCGGCGGCCTGGCGGCCATCCTGATGGTCGAGCTGCGCTGGCACTATGTTCCGGCCACCCTGGTGTGCCTCTTGGCCGGCGCCCTCATCGGCGGGATTCAGGGTTATTTCGTGGCCTTCCACCGCATGCCTTCGTTCATCGTCACCCTGGGCGGCATGCTCGTCTTTCGCGGCGCGACGCTGGCCTTGCTCAATGGCCAGTCGATCGGGCCCTTTCCGCCGGAATTCCAGCTCCTGAGTTCAGGCTTCATCCCCGATCCCCTGGGCGGTGAAAGCGTGCGCACCACCTCCCTGCTGCTGGGTGGGGTGGTTGCCATTACGCTCTTCTACATGAGCATGCGCGAACGTGCCAACAAGCTGCACTACGGGGCCGCGACCGAACCGCTCGGCTTTCTGATCGGCAAGAACGTGGCCTTCTCCGCGGCCATCATCTACCTGTGCTATCTGCTGTCGACCTACAAGGGGCTGCCGAATGTCCTGGTGATCATGTTCGTGCTGATGATGATCTTCGACTTCATCACCAACCGGACCACCATCGGTCGGCGCATTTACGCGCTGGGCGGCAATGAAAAGGCGGCGCGCCTCTCCGGTATCAAGACCGACCGGCTGTCGTTCTACACCTTCATCACCATGGGGGTGCTCGCGGCCCTGGCCGGGCTGGTCTTCGCCGCGCGCCTGAATACGGCGACCCCAAAGGGCGGGGTCGGCTTCGAGCTGGACGTGATCGCCGCCTGTTTCATCGGCGGGGCCTCGGCCACCGGGGGCGTCGGCCGGGTCACCGGGGCGGTGATCGGCGCCTTCATCATGGGCGTGATGAACAATGGCATGTCGATTGTCGGGCTGGGGATCGACTACCAGCAGGTCATCAAGGGCGTCGTCCTCGTCGCCGCCGTCTTCGTCGATATCTATAACAAGAATAAGTAAACGAGCCTGGCGTGTCAGGGGCGCGGCTGTACCGTGCCCTTTGACCGTCGCAACCAACAGATCTGGCTGAGTCAAGATAGTGGCAGGCTAGGAGAGACATAGCCCTTCCGGGAAAGAAAATGCGCCAAATCGAGGCTGGTCAACAACTTAATCCGCTGCTGCCGGGCTATTCGTTCAATGTCTACCTGGTAGCCGGTACGACGCCGATTATCGAAAACGGCCCGCTCGACTTCTTCATCGACCGCAAGAAAGGCATGAGCGGCTACATCATCAACATGACGGTGAAGGGGCGTGGCAAGGTTTTCGACGGAGTTGACGCGTTTTATTCCAATCCGGGCGATTTGTTGCTGTTTCCCTCCGACGCAACCCATTTTTACGGGCGTGCACCGGATAGCCCGGACTGGTATCACCGCTGGGTTTACTTCCGGCCTCGCGCCTATTGGTCCCACTGGCTGCAGTGGCGCAACCAGGTCAATAAAGTCGGCCGACTGACGCTGACGGATAAAGCCGTAATCAACGAGTTTGACGAACTGTTCCAGCAAATCGAGCAGACCTACAAGGCAGGGCGCCGCTCATCCGAAGAACTGGCCATCAATTTGCTTGAGCGCCTGCTGATCCGTTGCTTCGAAGAGTCTCCTGAACACCGTTCAACGCCGATCGATCAACGCATCGAAGAAGCGTGCCAGTTCCTGTCGCGCAACCTGGCTGAAGAGGTCAATCTGGAGGAAATCGCCCGCCATGTCTGCTTGTCGCCGTCACGATTAGCGCACTTGTTCCGGGAACAGTTGGGCGTCAATATCATCCGCTGGCGCGAGGATCAGCGGATGATTCTTGCCAAGCATCTGCTGCAAAGCACCTGTTCGCCTGTGGCCAGGATCGCAAGCCTCGTGGGGTATGACGATCAGATGTATTTCTCGCGGGTGTTCCGCAAGCGTGTGGGTACCAGCCCGAGCGAATTTCGCAGAAACAGCGAAGCTCCTCCGGCGCGTTGTGAAGTGCCTTCCACGATTGGAGCGCTTCCCGACTTCAATGCCACCCAGAATGTTCAGATGCCCGCAATTCCGGAGACTGATCAATGACACAAAGCAATTGTCTCTGCCCCGATGGGCAGCCCCCACGCCTGATCGAACTTTCCCATGCAAGCGGCGTGCGACTGACGGTGATGGATTGGGGCGGCACCTGGCTGTCCTGTCGCGTGCGGGTTGACGATGCTGAGCGCGAAGTGTTGCTCGGCTGCGCGCAGATTTCCGACTACTTTACCCAGACTGCCTATCTTGGCGCGACGGTTGGGCGCTACGCCAACCGGATAGGCAAGGCGCAGTTCTCTCATGGCGACAGGCTATACCGCCTGACGCCCAATCAGGATTCCCACCAACTGCATGGTGGTCCGGGTGCCTTCAATTGCCGGCGCTGGCGTATTCTGGAGCAGAGCGCCGAGCATGTCGTGCTGGAGATCGATTCCCCTGACGGCGATCAAGGCTTTCCGGGCAACCTTGTCGCCAGGGTGTGTTACCGGCTGGAGGACGGCGCGCGCATCAGCATGGACTACACGGCCACGGTCGATGCACCGTGCCCGGTCAACCTGACCAATCACGCCTATTTCAATCTGGATGGCGTGGCGACCGATGTCCGTCAGCATGTCCTGCAGATCAACGCCGGCCACTATCTGCCGATTGATCGGGATTCCATTCCGCTCGGGCAACTGGCTTCGGTGCGCGGCAGTGGCTTTGATTTCACGCAGCCCAAACTGATCAGCCGGGACTTCATGGCTGATGAACAGCAACAACGGGTGCGCGGCTACGACCATTCGTATCTGCTCGATCCGGAGTGCCGGGATGGGGCAGGTGTCGCGGCGTCGGTGGTCTCCGGCGATGGTCGCCTGATCATGGATTTGTATACCACCAAGCCGGCCTTGCAGTTCTACAGCGGGAACTATCTGGCCGGTACGCCTTCGCGCGAAGGCGGGTGTTATGAGGCCAATCAAGGCCTGGCGCTGGAGACGCAGTTCCTGCCTGATAGCCCGAACCATCCGGAATGGCCGCAACCCGATTGCTGGCTGCAACCCGGGAGCACTTACCAGCACACGACCGTGCTGAAATTCCGCTCAGCCTGACCAGCCACCCTCACGCATCCGCGATTCGATCCAGCACCGGGCGTTGGTTAGCTCGTCCATGGGTTCGCTGGAATTCTCTGTCCACATTTCGATGAGGAAAGTTCCGCGGTAATTGAGTTCCTTGAGTTTGCGGAACACGGCGACAAAGTCGACGCAACCTTCGCCAAAGGGGACGTCACGAAATTTTCCGGGAAAATCGGGAGTGACCCGCAGGGTGTCTTTCAAGTGAATCGCGCTGATCTTGTCGATGCCGCGACCTAATTCGTCGTCAACATCATTGCCCCATGCGCTAAGGTTTCCCACATCGGGGTACACCGTGAACCAGGGCGAACGGATACGCGCCTCCCAATCCAGCCATTTACTGATCGAATTCATGAACGGGGTATCCATGATTTCCACGGCCAGCATCACCTGCGCTGCCGCTGCGCGCTGAACGGCCCACTGCAGGCCGGCTTCGAAACGTTGCAAAGTACTCTCGTCCTGCCTTTCGTAATACACGTCGTAGCCAGCAAGCTGGATCGTTCTGATACCCATGTCCTGGGCGAAGACAATCGCCTTATCCATGATCTGGCGTGCGTGCTCACGTATGTTCTGGTCGTGGCTACCGAAAGGAAATCGGCGGTGACCCGAGAGGCACATCGATGGAATGCGAATGCCCGTGTCGAGCACGGCATGGGCGAGTTGCTTCCGCTCGTCGATGCTCCAGTCCAGCCGACTCAGGCGAGCGTCCGTTTCGTCGATCGACATTTCGACGAAATCGAAGCCACAGGCCTTAGCCATGGCCAGCCTTTCCGGCCAGCTCAAAGCAGCCGGCAACGCCTTCTCATAAATGCCGAGTGGATTTGTCCTCATGAGTTCATTTTCCTTTCCGGCGCCGGTCAGGCCGCGGGAGGCAACACGTTGAGCGCATTTGCCAATTCGCGGAAGTAGGCATATTTCTCGCGGTAGCGCGGCGCTGCCGAGGGGTCTGGCTCAAGCCGAGAGCCGGTCGGGCACATGGCGGCCATCGCGTCGAGGAAGGACGGATAGGTTCCGGAACCAACCGCCGCCGCAATTGCAGCACCCAGACAGCCGGATTCTTTCACATGCATCACTTCTACCGGCATCTCGCTGATGTCGGCCACCATCTGCATCCAGACCTCCGAGCGCGCCGGACCGCCGGTGAGGCGCAGCAAGCGATCGCGTCCCGAGAGCGCCAGAATCCGCTCCAGATGCGAATGTTGGGCAAAGCAGATGCCTTCGTACACGGCCTGTACCAGATGCGGCAGGCCGTGGGCGTTGGCCAGGCCGTAGAATCCGCCGGAGAGGTTGTCGCCAAGATTCGAAGAGAAGAGGTAGGGAAGGAACTGCACGCCGGTTTCGCCTTTCTTTAGCGCGGCCACCATCTCGTTGCAGCGTGGGTAGGGCTGCGCGACTTCCGGCATGAAATTGCGCGCGAACCACTCGAGATTCGAGGCTGACGTCGGGCTGCCTTCATGCACGAAGTACTTGCCGGGGATGCAGTAGCGTCCCCAGGTATAGGGATGCTGGGCAGCGGGAATGTGGTCGGCGATCCAGGTCTCGATCGTCCAGGTGCCCATGATGACATTGATGTAGCGCGGGTCGGCCATTCCGGCGCACACCGCAGCGGACACGACATCGAAGAATCCGCCATAGACGGGCGTGCCCGGAAGCAGGCCGGTTTCTTCGGCGGCGCGCAGCGAAACACCGGCCAGACTCTCGGTCGAACCGATCACCGGCGCGGTGCACGCCAGCATTTCGTCGATGCCGAACAGCTTGAACAAGGCGGGCTCGTAGTCGCCCTGGTCGACATTAAACAGGTTGCTGCCGGAAATATTGGTGATCTCGGCGCCGAATTCCCCGGTGAACTTGTAGCGAATCCAGTCATGTGCCATGAGGATTTTATCAATGCGGCCATAGGCGTCAGCCTCGTTCTGCTTGAGCCACGCCAGCAATGAAACCGGATGGCTCGGCCACACCTGCTGGAAGGCATACGGATAGGCGGCGGCATCAATACGATCTGCTTTCCATTGACGCACAAACGGCAGCGCGCGGTTGTCGGAGGAAATGATGCCGTTGCGCACCGGTTCGCCATCGCGATCCACGGCGTAGAGTCCCTTGCCATGGGCCGAGAAGCTGACGCCCAGGATATCGCCGGCGGGAATGCCGCTATCGGCGATGACTTTGCGCACCGTGGCGCACACCGTCCGCCACATCGAACGCATGTCGCGCTCGCTCCAGCCGACCTGGGTGACGATGGCCGAGTCGTTCAACGAGGCTACGGCTTTCTCCTTGCCGTATTCGTCGTACAAACCGCTCTTGATAACGGTGCCGCCAATATCAACACCCAGAAAGTGAGCCATTCCCGCGTCTCCAGTCTTCGATAATCCAGTTTATACAAAAAGGAATGATGTCGATTATTTCGTTTCAGGGATGAGCAACACCTTGATCGAGTCGACCGAATGCGCCTGCTCAAAGGCCGCTTCCCAGTCGGACAGACCGAACTTGTGCGTAACGATACCCTTTGACGTCACCAGGCCACGATCAAGCAAGTCGATGGCGACGGGGTAGGTATACGGGCCAAGGTGCGAGCCGCGGATATCCAGTTCCTTGCGGTCACCGATGATTGACCAGTCGGCCGACGTCTCTTTGCCGAAGACACTGAACTCCACAAAGCGGCCCAGCTTGCGAATGATCTGCAGGCCTTGGGTCACGCCAGCCGGGTTGCCGGTCGCCTCGATGTACACGTCGCAGCCGTAGCCGTCGGTGAGGGAACGGACGATGGCATCCACATCTTCTGTGGCGGGATTGATGGTGAGGTCCGCGCCATAGCCGCGAGCCAGTTCCAGGCGGGAGTCGACCGGGTCAACCACGATCAGTTTTTTTGGGGTCTTGAGGCGCGCCACCTGGGCCATCATCAATCCCAGCGGACCTGCCCCGGCGATGACCACCACATCGTCCAGGCCGATTTCGCCGCGATTGACGGTGTGGATTGCACACGCCAGCGGTTCGATGATGGACGCATCGTCCAGCGACATGCTTTCAGGGATCTTGTGCACCAGCGAGGTTGGCGGAAGAACCATGTATTCGGCCATGCCGCCTTCAGCGACGTCATGCTGGAAACCGAAAATATTGTGCGTTTCGCACATCCAGTAGCTGCCACTCTTGCAAAAGCGGCACTTGCCGCACGGTACGATCTGCTCGGCGATCACCCGATCGCCCATCTTGACGCCGAAGTGTTCCTCGGCATCTTCGCCCGCTTCAATGACGTAGCCAAAAAACTCGTGGCCGGGAACAACGGGAACCTTCACCCAGGATTCGCCGCCGTTGGCGCCCCAGAACATGCCGGCGCCGGAATGGCATTTATCGTCGCTGGCGCAAACCCCGCAGGCGCCAATCTGGATTACCAGTTCGCGGGCCTTGGCGGTAGGCCGCTTGATGCGCTCCAGACGATAGTCCTGAGGGCCGTGATTGACGATGGCAAGCATGTCGGGCGATTCGTTTTTCATGATGAGTCTCCTGTGCAAGTAAAAAGTGAGGGCTGAGCGGGGCCTTCCCGATCGCCGAAGCGATCTGGCAGGGCGTAATTACTAAAGAGTTGGGCTAGTCGTTTATCGCGTTTGCAAGCAATGAACCGAGAGAAGAGTTAGCGGCGTTTGCGGCGCTCCCGGCTGATATAGATGGCGAAGAGAATGATCAGCCCCTTGATGATGTTCTGAACGTAGGGCGACACGCCCATCATGTTCAGGCCGTTGTTGAGCACGCCCAGCATCATGGCGCCGATCAGCGT
>JANNNT010000175.1:0-22522 GCA_031398685.1 Rhodocyclaceae bacterium
CGGCAGCGTACCGATGATTATTGTCGGCAACGGCCCACCGGCGCGCTGGATGGCGCTGGCCAGGCAGAGGTAATAGAGGAGATTGCCGACGGCCGCGAGCTTGATCGCTTCCCACCAGTCAGCGCGCGACAATTGCCGTAAACCCGCCCGGCCGATCCAGGCCAGCGGAAGTGCAATCAGACCAAAAGCCAGGTAGCGCCCGACCGACTGCAACGCGGCCGGATAGTCGGGCAACAGCAAGGGGCTGACAAACACCAGCCCCCACATCAAACCCGCCGCAAGTGCGTAAACAACACCAATCCACATTTCAGATAGATTCCCGTACAAGAAGGGATGCGAGTCTAGACGTAATCGTGCACGCGCGCTTCAAACCATGCGGTCGCGTTGCGCCAGCGCCGGAAAAAGGCGAAACCACGTGACGGCAATGAGCAAGGTACCCACGCCTCCGAATACGACGGAGCCCACTGCACCGAAAAGCGCGGCGGTGGCACCGGATTCGAACTCGCCAAGCTGGTTGGACGCACCGATAAAAATCGAATTGACCGCTGAGACCCGGCCACGCATTTCGTCGGGTGTTTCCAGTTGCATCAGCGTCTGTCGCGTCACCACACTGATGCTATCGGCCGCCCCGGTAATCACCAGTGCGATCAACGACAGACCAAAATGGTTGGATAGGCCGAAAACGATCGTGGCCAGTCCGAACACCGCGACCGCCGCCAACATCCGGAGACCGACCCGACGTTGCAATGGCCAGCGGGTAAGAACCAGCGACATGACCAGTGCGCCGGCCGCCGGTGCCGAACGCAACAGGCCAAGGCCGACAGGCCCCGTGTGCAGGATGTCCCGCGCATAAATCGGCAGCAGTGCGGTTGCCCCGCCGAGCAGCACCGCGAACAGATCCAGCGAAATCGCACCGAGCAACAATTTGCGTTGCCAGACAAAGGCCACGCCCGCGAACACGGAACGCCAGGTCGCCGCTACGGCGGATCGCCGCGATTGATAGCGCACGGCCAGCGTAAGCGCGCACGACAGCAACAACAGGATTGCGCCACAAACATAAACCGTCGTTGCACCGGCGACATAGAGCACGCCACCGAGCGCCGGCCCGCAGATGATGGCGGCCTGCATACCACTGCTGCTCAGGGCGATCGCACCCGGCAGCAAGTTCTGCGGCACCAGCAGCGGGATCAGCGCCTGCTGCGCCGGCATCTGGAAAGCGCGTGCCACGCCCAATACCACAGACACCCCGAGAATCAGTTCGCGCGTGACAAAAGCGCCCTGGGTCGCAGCCACCATCAGCAGCGCCACAACAGCCTGTGCCAGCATGCAGGTGGCGAAAATGCGGCCGCGATGCAATCGGTCGGCAACGTGGCCGGCAGGAAGTGTCATCAGCAGCGCAGGAACGAACTGAAACAGTCCGACTAAGCCCAGATCCCAAGCGCTCAATGTGATGTCGTACATCTGCCACGCCACTGCGACCATCAGCATCTGGTTGGCCGTTGTGCCAGCCAACCGAGCCACCCAGAAACGAACGAATTGACGCTGCGCAAACAGATCGGAGAGGCGGCTTTTCCACATCACCCGATTTTAGCAGTGCGCCGCATAAGCCGTGGGAATATGGGCAGCGATACGCCCGAACGCAAGGTTGAATATCAACCGAGAATCGTTATTTTCAGCCGCTGAAGGAAGCTGAGGCTCGTCCACCAGAGCACGCCGTTCTCCCGAAAGCGGTTACCGGAATCGGTTAACACGAGCACTCGGGCGCCAAATTCGGTGGCGCCGGTATCGACCACAAAGCCGGATTGCATGAGGTACTTGGCGATTCCCGGCTGCACCTGCTGGCCATCGAGCACCCAACGAGCACCATAGCCATCGTCGGCAGCAGGCAGCATCAGGATGGGCCGATGCGTCCCCATGAGCCGCAGCACTTCAAGCGTCTGCGCCCGACTGGGGATCAAGGTGGTTTGAGAGGAGTCCATAATTAGCCCCGATTGGACCTTTCCGGAGCGTCGCAGTTCAGGTTTCAAGCCTCGGCCTTTTCTGCCGCGTTCACAAGCTCAGCCGCTTCCTTCACCGTGATTGCCTTCCAGGGCAAGGGAATCAGGCCGGGCACCCTTTTCATGTATCGCCGATAGATATCGCCGTGATAGACCACCAGTTTTCTCTCTTCGAGCCAAGAGCCGATGACAAAATAGAGCGTGGCCAATACGGCAGACAAGAACATTGCGGCATTCATGTCCCGCGTCCAGATCAGCACCAGTCCGAAGAAATACCACGGGTGGCGAACGTAACGGTGAAATGGCGACAGATGAAAGCCTTCCTGATCCTGCACCCGTTTGCTGTGCGCTTTCCACTGGCTCAAGCCGAGGAATTCCTGGGGGTCGTAATGTTTGAGCGAAGCCATAAAACCGCACAGCGCCGCCAACGCCAGTCCGTTTGACAACCAGGCGCCCACCCCCCGCCAAGCCCATAGTGTCGGGCCGTGATAGTGAAATATCAGCCAGAGTATTGGCAGCAAGGTGAGCACGGCCAGACCATTGAAGCCCAGCCGATAAAACGGCATTCGCTCCGGAAAAAGTCGGGCGAACCAGTTTTTCAACTTGAGTGAAGCCAGCACCGAATGCAGTGCAAAGTATCCCAGCCATAAAAGCCCGAGCAGAAACATATCGTGCCAATACGATTCAGTCATTTCCGGTTACGCCTCGCTTCCCGTCATGCTCAGGGAACTCACAATTCAAGCAAGCAGGGAGGCATCCGGGCCGCAGCATCAATCCGAACTGACGGCCGCCAGCCCTGCGCAAACCTCATTCAGCTCCTGTACCAGGACGGACAGGAGGGGAACGACTTCTTCACGTTGACACGCGTGGCATACCTCGTCCAGTGTTTCCGCCAGTTGCCCCAGATGGTTTGCTCCAATCATCCTGGCGGAGCTCTTGAGCGTGTGCGTCAGGCGGTTTGCGACTTTCCAGTCCCCGTTTTCCAAAGCTCTCCGAAAATCGGGCTCAAAGTCGCGACCGTGGGAATCGCGGAATAAGCGCAACAACTTGCGGTAGAGCTCCGGTTTCCCGTTGGCATAGTGCAACCCCTTCTGGCCATCGATCCCATGCAACTCGGGCAACGCGGTGGCTGTTTGCTGCTGAGTACTGTTCGAAACCGGTAGTGTGGCCGGGACGGCGTGACGCGGAGGCAAATGAGCGACCAGGGCGGCAAACAGTTCGTACGACTTGACGGGTTTGGTAAGGAATCCGTCCATACCCGCCTCCCGACAACGTGCCCACTCGGTGTGCATGGCGTTGGCCGTGAGGGCAATGATCGGTAGCTTGCGATAACGCTCGTCCGCACGGATCTTTCGGGTCGCTTCGTAGCCATCCATGATCGGCATATGGCAATCCATCAGAACGCAGTCCGGCAGATTCTGGTTGATCGCAGCGATAGCCTCACGGCCATTGTTGGCCAGGCGCACTATGACTCCGGCACCTTCCAGCATGTCGCATACCACTTCCTGGTTGAGAGAAACATCATCGACCAGCAACACTTCAAGCCCTCTTAGCCCGGTGAGTTCGATACCGGCAGGTGCATTCTGCGACAGGCTGACAGTCGGGAGATCGATACCCAGGAGCGGGGCCATTTTGGTGAAGAGTCCGCTTGCGCTGGTCGGCTTGGCGAGGAAACTGTCAAACACGCCGAAAACCTGTTCCAGTTCCTTGTCGTGGCTGTAGGCGGTCACCAGAATGATCGGCGGCACCGCTGTATTGCGCCAGAAATCTCTCAGTTGCCTGATGGTTTCCAGGCCATCAAAACCGGGCATGTGAAAATCGACCAGAACGGCAAGATATGCCGGCGTCTCACCCTGCTTCACGCTGGCCAAAGCCTCCTCACCGGAGGCAAAAACGTGCGAACGGAGTCCGAGTTGCCCCAGTTGGGCGGAAATTGCAGCGCGATAAATCGGGTTATCGTCCACCACCAGCACGGGGTGGCGGGCATAAGGGACAAGTTGCTGTGCCATGGTGGTAACACTCGACACGTGCGAGTGATCAATACCGAGGCAAACGAAGAAACGAAACGTACTTCCCTTCCCCAGAACACTATCAACCGAGATGGTGCCCCCCATCAATTCGACCAGGTGCTTGCAAATGGCAAGGCCCAGGCCTGTTCCACCATAGCGACGCGCAGTGCTCATATCCGCCTGGGTAAAGGCATTGAAAAGGCGTGCCTGCTGCTCCCGGGAGAGCCCGATGCCCTCATCGATCACTTCAAAGTGGAGTCGCGCCGAGGTTCCGTCGATATTTTCGCTGCGCACGCGAACCCTGATGTTGCCGTGGTCAGAAAACTTGATGGCGTTGCCGATCAGGTTGACGAGGATCTGTTCAAGGCGCAAGGGATCACCAAAGAAGGTCTGGGCGCCTGAATCGTCCACATCGAAAGACAGTTCGATGAATTTTTTACTGGCTTTTTCCGAAAACAATGCCCCGAGGTCGTCGAGAACCCGATCCAGATCGAAAGGCAATTGCTCGATTTGCAGCTTGCCGGATTCAATTTTCGAGAAGTCCAGGATGTCGTTGACGATGCGCAGCAGCGATTCCGAAGCCCCCTGAATCTTGCTCAGGTAATTGTGTTGTTTCTGGTTGAGATTTGTACCCAGACACAACTCCGTCATACCGAGTATGGCGTTCATGGGCGTGCGGATCTCATGGCTCATATTGGCCAGGAATTCGCTGCGCGCCTGAGCCAGGCCTTCCGCCTCGGCGCGCGCCTGTTCGCTCAAACGCTCAAGACGGCGACGCTCCTGGATGTCGAGAAAGGCGATTAACAGAACAACCAGGGGAATCACCCCGGCGGCGAGAAGAAACAGCCAGGCTGAGCCCTGATCGGCCGGATGCTCCGAAGTAATCGAGACAAAGGACAGGGGCGTTTGCCCGATATCGACCTTGGCGATGGCCAGCTTTTCCTGCCCACTGCCCACCAGCGCGACACTGGCACCAGCGCTTTGCCCGGACAATTCTTTGAGGGCCAACTCAAGCCTGGAAGATAACTTCGACACCTCGTTTCCTGTATCGAGCGGCGTCGCTGTCTGTCGGTCGACAAGCAGGTTGTACCACTGAGGGCGAGAGCGCCCGAACTGGGCAAAACTGGTGTTGGCGCTCGTCCATGCCAGGAGTTCGCCACGGTAAGTCTGATTGATCCAGACCGGAGCACTGACCAGCAGCTCCGACTTTTTGGCCGCCAGGCGAATGCGCGCCTCGCGCACATCGGGCGCAAGCCACGCCTTGAGTTCTTCGCTCTCCTCAGCTCTGTTCCAGCGGGCGATCGTTTCACCGTCGCTGTCGATCAACACCATCCCGGAATAGAATGCTTGTTCGCCGATCCGCTTGCGATTTATGATCTGCTCAAAACGATCTTCGATGACCTGGACGTTCATTCCCAAGCCGTATTGATAAGTCATGCCAAGATCACGGTTCTTGAAGAAGCTGACGATCTGCTCAGACCCTGCGAGCTCGAAGATGTCGTTCCGTCGCTCTGAGAAATAGTAGGAGATTGCGGCAGCTTGCTTCTCGGTTTCCAGCTGGAACTGGATGAGTGCGTCTCGCTGCAGTTGCCGCAAGGAATCGTAGTTGCTCCAGAAAACCGCGCCCGCATAGGCGATGAATAGCACAAAAGTGATTACACTTTTTTTGTAGCTCTTCAAAAGGTGAAGCGGGTTGCGATTTTCCGGCGTGTCCGCCATTATCGTCCGCCCGGCAGGTTGCGGAAATACTCTGGAAGATAGCGTGGAGCCGAACGGAAGTATTTCCGGACCAGGCTCATATAGGTTCCGTCTTCTTGCAGCTTGATAAAGAATTTATCGAAGGTCTGGCGCAAGGCTGGCGAACTCTTGCGGAACGCCGCGCCCATGCGCTGCTCTTCTGAAACCGGGCCGATCACCTTGATCTGTCCGGGCCATTTCTCCATGGCGTCGATGATGTCCGGCACATCGAGCAGGGTCATTTCGCTCTCCTGCTTGAGCACGGCCGGGACGATGTCATTGAGGTTGGTGCTCTTGGTGAATCGATGCAGACGATAGCCTTTGCCTTCAAGGTCATAAAGCTTGGGGTCGAGGCAGGAATTATCCATGACGAAGGTCATGCCGTGGCTTAACCTGGACTTGGTCGTCTTGATGTCGGTTGCCAGATCACCGCTCGGGGTAATCGGCTTGACAGGAGAATCGGCGCGTGCCAACAGCCAGACGGCCGACGGAAAGGTAGGCACCGAGTAATCGATCACCAGCTGCCGGCTGGGCAGAATGGTCAGGCCATTACCAATGATGTCGCCACGGATTGGTCGCTTTCCGACCGCGCGCAGGGTCGGCTTGTACTCCAAGTCGTGGCCGATCAAATCCTGAATGACTTCTGTCCATTCAGCGGGAACATACTCGTAACGCACGCCGATATGTTTGGCGAACAACTGGACGATCTCCACGTCGAGGCCTTCGCCGTTGCCGGTGACGAATCTGGCGTAAGGCACGCCAAGATGACGGAGCACACCGCGTTCGCGGATCTCGGCAAGATCCTGGGCACCGCTTGGTATCGCCCACAGCGCGAGGAACCCTAGCAGAATCGATCTGAAGATCACGATAAGGCTTTTTGATTCAGGCACACACGCTCTCATGGTCGACGGCTCCAAAGTAGAAACAGGCGTTTGAAGGTCTGGCAGGGCAAACCAGTCGGACTATCAATATAGCATATCACTCAACTGTTTCCGCCTGCCAATTCAGAACCGTATGCGTTTATGAGGCCACCACACCCCATCCACGCCCTCCCGAAAGTAAGGAAATCCAAGCCGATCGCGATGCGCCTGAAGAGCATGATCGTCGCCGGGGCAAGTCATTGTACGGCGGCAAAGCCGGGGGGTTTACCTTTTGGTTTGTAACACCATGTTGGCGTGCTTCGTGATTAAATTAGGCCTTACTCCCCATTTATTCTCTCTTCGACCATGAGTTCCATTCTGCTCTACCGCGCAGCTGACCTGCGCCGCATCGAAGCCACAGCCTCCGATCAGCCACTCATGCAGCGTGCTGGCCGTGCAGCAGCTGATCTGGCAACGGCCATTTGCCGTGATCGCGGTGCAGCAATTCTCGTTCTCGCCGGCCCCGGCAACAACGGCGGTGATGCCTTTGTTGCCGCCCGACTGCTGCGCGAACGATTCTTTGATACGCGCGTGGTTTATGTCGGTCAGTCCAAGGATCTGCCGACGGACGCCGCAGAAGCCTACCAGCGTTTTGCCACAGCGGGCGGCACTACAGTCCCGGCGATTCCTGACGGTCCACGCTGGTCGCTGATCATCGACGGTCTGTTTGGTATTGGCCTCAAGCGCGAGATTAGCGACCCCTACGCCGGCCTCATCCGCCGCGCCAACGCGCTGGCAACACGCGACGACTGCCCACTGCTCGCACTCGACTGCCCGAGCGGTCTGGATGCCGATACCGGAAAACTGCACGGCGCAACGATCCGCGCCAGTCACACGATCAGCTTCATCGGCGGCAAACCGGGACTTTTTACTGCCGACGGTCCTGACCATTGCGGCGTTGTTTCCATCGCCCGACTCGACCTCGACCCGAAAACACTTGCCGAAGCTTCAGGCCATACCATTGGCCTTGACCTCTTTGGCGAACAGCTCAAACCCCGCCCGCGCAACAGCCACAAGGGCAACCACGGCAACGCCGGCATCCTTGGCGGTGCGCGCAGCATGGTTTGCGCCGCACTGCTCGCTGCACGCACCGCGCTCCGGCTGGGGAGCGGCCGAGTCTATGTCGGGCTGCTTGACAAACACGCTCCGGCGCTCGACATGGTGCAACCCGAACTCATGCTGCGTACGCCAGGAAAGCTGCTGAGCACCGACCTCACGGCGCTGGCCTGCGGGCCCGGCATGGGAACCAGCGACGAGGCGCGCGTCCTGCTCGAATGCGCCTGCCGGCTCGACGTGCCGCTCGTACTTGATGCCGATGCGCTCAATCTTGTTGCCAAGAAAGGTGAATTGCATGTTGCTCTGACCACCCGAACGGCTCCCACGCTGCTCACGCCGCACCCGGCCGAAGCGGCGCGATTGCTCGACGTTGACGTGGCGACCATTCAGACCGACCGCCTGGCCGCGGCGCTCGAACTCGCCACACGCTATAACGCCTTCGTCGCGCTCAAGGGCTGCGGCACCGTTGTCGCTTTACCCGACGGCGCGTGGTTCATCAACACCAGCGGCAATCCGGCGCTGGCCACGGCAGGCAGTGGCGACGTACTCACCGGTATCATTAGCGCGCTACTGGCTCAGGGCTGGCCCCCTCGTGAAGCCTTGCTCGCCGCCGTGCATCTGCACGGCGCGGCCGCCGACCTTCTTGTCGCTCAGGGCTACGGCCCGGTCGGTCTGACCGCTGGCGAATTGATCGATAGCGCCCGTTACAACCTCAATCAATGGATTTCGATTTCCGGTGCAAGCTAGCTGCCCGGAGTAATCCCGACACTCGATCAAGCCCGGCTCATCGCCTTGCCAGATGAATCAGCGCTTTGGAAATTAACGATGCGACTCACGTCTCGTCCGGATTTCCGGAGTGTTTGTTCCGGGATATATACGGAAGTCCGAACAGCACCCGGAATGAACCTTTAAATCAACAGAACAATCAATGCGTTATGACCATCCTGAAGTGGCACGCTCCGTGCTCATGATGAATGGCCGCTCGGCTGTAATTCACAGTTGAAGATTGTTATCTGTTGTCGGCGCTTGCTCGAAAGCAATCTCGCCTAACCGAAGACTTCCAGTTCCGTGGCACCCGACAACACGGCTTTCGGGCAATCCATGAACCGCTGTTCAGGGTTCGCTTTTCTGAAACACAACCGGAGAGGATGTAGATCATGTTGAGAAAATCAGTAATGCGCTGGATATTGACCATGGTTTCTGCCGTCATCGTCAGCAGTACGGCGATGGCGCAGAACAAGCCGAACGTTGTCATTCTTGCGACCGGCGGCACCATCGCTGGCGCGGGTGCCGATGTAACCAATAGCGCGACCTATCAAGCGGCCAAGGTACCGGTGGACAAGCTGATTGCCGGCATTCCCCAGTTGAACAACATCGCTACCGTTCGCGGCGAGCAGGTTTTCCAGATCGCCTCGGAAAGCTTCAAGAACGACAACCTGCTGACGCTCGGAAAACGCGTTGCCGCGCTGGCCAAACAAAGCGACGTCGATGGCATCGTGATCACTCACGGCACCGACACAACGGAAGAAACGGCTTATTTCCTGAATCTGGTCGTCCACACCGAAAAACCCATCGTCGTCGTCGCTTCGATGCGCCCGGGTACCGCCATGTCAGCAGACGGTATGCTGAACCTGTACAGCGCTGTTAGCGTTGCAGGCAGCACGGATGCCCGCGGCAAGGGTGTGCTCGTTGTTATGAACGACGAAATCAACAGCGGCCGCGACGTCACCAAAGCCATCAACATCAAGGTCGAGGCGTTCAAGAGCCCGTGGGGGCCTCTGGGTCTGGTCGTGGAAGGCAAGAACTACTGGTTCCGCAAGCTGGACAAGCGTCACACGATGAACTCCGAATTCGACATCGAGAAAATCACCGCGCTACCGCTGGTTGAAATCGCTTATGCCGGGGGCAACGTGACCGACACGGCCCATCGCGCTTTTGCCAGTGCCGGCGCCAAGGCCATCATTCATGCCGGTCCGGGCAACGGTTCCGTAAGCGGCACGCTGGTCCCCACGCTGCAGGAACTGCGTGGCAAGGGCGTCCAGATCATCCGTTCGTCGCACGTCAATGCCGGTGGCTTCGTTTTGCGTAACGCCGAACAGCCCGACGACAAATACGACTGGATCGTGGCGCACGATCTCAACCCGCAGAAGGCCCGCATTCTTGCTACGGTGGCCTTGACTTCGACGAATGACACGAAGGAACTGCAACGGATTTTCTGGGAATACTGATCTTTTTCCGACGAAAGGGACGACGGGCCAAAGCGTGCTTTTCGCCCGTTCTCGTTTTAAATGATGCCGTGGACGTCAATAACCATGAGCGATCCACGGCATCCTCATTGACCGGTAGTTCAAGGCAATTTCAGAACGTCCAGGGTGTTGGACGGTCGTCTCTACGGTAGACCTTAGGGTTTCAGTTCCGGTCGGTTCTGTCAGCCAGCGCCCGAAAGAGCGTCAGGATTATCCCGGCCGTTGCTCCCCAGATGAAGTGCTCCTGGTAGGGCATCGCGCAGTAGTGCCGCAAACGCCCACGATAATGCAATGAATGTTGTTGATGGTTGACGGGGTTCATCAAAAAATCAAGCGGCACTTCAAAAACTTCCGCGACCTCGCCGGGTTCAGGACGCAAAACGAAGGGCGGCGTCACGAGCGCCACCACAGGCGTAACGCGAAAGCCTGTAATGGTGCGGTATTGGGGCAAATAGCCAACGATTTCGATATGCGCGGACGACAGGCCGATTTCTTCCTCTGCTTCGCGCAAAGCCGTGTGTGCCGGCGATGAGTCCTGGGGTTCGACACGACCGCCAGGAAAGCTGATCTGCCCTGGGTGATCCTTCAAATGAGCCGTACGCTGGGTGAGCAATACCGAAGGCCCGCCCTCACGCAAGATAATGGGGACGAGTACCGAAGCGGGTGTTAGTTCCTCCTCGCCAACGCCGTCCTCCAGCACAATGACCGTACGCAAAGGAACCGAGTGTAGAACCGAACGCAGCCGATCAAGATCAACGGCAAACGGAGTCGGGCGATCCGGTGCCGGGTCAGAAAGTTCAGTCACCGACGACAGCTTGCTCTTCCTCGATTTCAGCGCGCACGGCATTGAGTGCGTCCTGCAGTGTTTCTTCAGACAGCGTGTTGATCGACGTCGCCACCAGATCGGCAGACTCAACGGCACCCACCGGCAGGCGCTTACTGTCCAGACTGGCGATGAGCGCTGCGGTCGCACCGACAACCCGCAGCAGGTTCTGCCTTTCGCCCATCAAAATCTCGAGTTCGCGGCGCAACATGACTATTTCCTGGTCGCGATGAGGCATGTAATTCTCCTAGTAGCGTTTCTTCAGCGTCATGGTATCTCCATTTCGCTGCATTTCCATACGGTTTAAAAAACTCATGCCGAGCAGTGCAAACGGCATATCCTGTTGATGTACCAAAGCATCGACGTTGTTCATGACAATCTCACCGACACGCACAGTATCAAGTTTGACGCGCGTAACCACAGTCTGACCATTCGCCGTATTGGCCATTCCCTGCTGCCCCTTGCTGGCGTCGATACCAATCCGGCGTGCATCGCTCGCCCCGAGAGAAATCATGGACGCTCCCGTATCAACGATAAAACGAACGGTTGCTCCGTTAATGTTTCCGGTCGTCAAAAAATGTCCGCCCGAGTCAGCCGTCAAAACGACCGTGGCCGGGCCGTTTCCTGAAGACTGAGAAGCGACGTTCTGGCCGACACGCAATACACGCTTCCTCCCATCGACGTCAAGAGTCGCTGTTTCCCCTTCAATTGAAACAACTTTGACCCCCTCCTCAGTCTTGACGCCAACCGCAACGATACGTGGAGGACCACCATTGATGGTCAGCAAAGCCTTTCCCGGAAACAGGCCGGCCAAACCGACATCAACGCCATGAGCCAACGGTGCTAGCAGCAGTAGGCAGAGCAACGCAGCGCGCGTGGAATCCAGCGCCCAGCAGAAGCCATAACTACCCGCCGCAGATCGTCCGATCATGAAACTCATTGTCTTCTCTCGCCACTCAGATACCGGGGACCAGACTATTTTGCCACATTACTTGAGCAGCGCTCGATTCCGTGACAACGGATTGCCACCGATCAGGTCGATAGCGCACCCACATTCATAACGTGCAGACGCACAACAAAACCGGCGAAGAGCAAGCAGCGTGCAGAGTTATCTCCGTCGCCCTCGTTCACACCCGTACGTGCGATTGATTAATGGAAAAATCGTGGAATCGCAGAACCCGTGTCAGAAGCTGTAGCGAATTTCCGAATACACGCGGTCACGACCTTCATAACGGCCAAACAATCCAAGCGGAGGTCCTTTGAAGACATCGGCCCCTACCGCCAGACGCCAGTTTCTCTCGAAATTCCACGTCACTCTGGGACGCAATAACCAGTCTGTGCGATTGAGACTGGAAATCCACATCAGCTGCGCTTCAAGTTTGTCGCTGAGTTTGTGGTTAAGCAACAGACTGTAGCCATTTTCCTGCTTGTCTGAAACCAGGTCCGGGTCGTGATTGAAATAGTCCCGCTGAAAAACCTGAATGTTGAGGCGCGTATCCGCCGGCAACGTGAAATCAAGCCCAAGCGCCCAGTCGAGGGTATTCTGCGGAACGACCCCGTTGGCGTCACTGAGCCGTAAAACGCTGTACTGTCGCCCGCGCGTATAAACAGCCTCGCCTTTGAGCACGAACGAACCGAAATCCTTGGCCATCGTGGTGCCGAACTGATTGATTCGCTCGTGTCTGGCTTGGTAAATAAAGGTTCCTGGCAAACTCACGGCATCGCGGAAAAACGTGGGCGAAATGTCCATGCTGCTGTAGGCAAAGCCGGATATGTCCCAACCGTTCCTGAGCGTCGAGAGTCGCAGCCCATAGTTGGTATGGGTCAGATTGCGCGATGGACGATCCTCGTTCCGGTACTGGACACCAATACCAGGCGGTTGCAACTGATAGGGATAGAACTCTGCCCCCGGCTTGCCGATCAGGTCGTAACTGGCAACCGGAATCCACAGCAGCTCAGCATGAAAATCATCCTTGAAATACTCCACCCGGGCCGCCCACTGAGGAATCCGCAAACTATCAAATTCCGGAAGAATGAATTCGCGCGCATCTCTAGCCGAAACAACGTCAGCGAAGAAGAGGCCGACCATTTCGCCCCAGACGACGTGCTGCTTGCCCAGACGAAAATCCCAATCGTCAGCGCCGATGTCCAGATAGTTCTCGCGTAGAGTCAGGTTGAAACGCTGATCTCTGGCAACCGCGCCGGGGTAATAATCATTGACGCTGAAGACGGCGTCATAGTCAACGCGGGCACCCAGTTTCCATTTGATGCCATCACCCAGATTTCCCTGGGAGCTGAAATCCCCTCGCGTCCGCATCTTCGACCAATGCTCTGGCGACTCATAGGCGCGAGCCATCTCGAACTGCAAAAAGCCCTTTATTCCACCGGGCGAAGAAGAGGCTTTCTTCTCGGCCGTCAGGTCGGCTTTGGGCAGATCGTCGTCATCGCCGAAGAGCGCGTCACGACTGCCCGATTTGGCCTCATCAGGAGTTTTTGCTGCGAGCAGATACGGCTTGATAGCCGGTCTTGCCTCGAATAGTCGAGACAAATCGAGGGCGCTTGTGGCCACGATCCCATCAGAATTCGCCCAGGCCGTAACCGCGCTCAAGGCGAGCGCAAAAAAGGCAAACGGTTTGATTCTGATGCTCTTGATTGTTTTTTTCATGCGGTATATACCCTGCCCTTTAGGCAACTAACTTGTCTGAGTATGATTAGCAACAGGATCGGTGGAGCGACGATTCCGAGCAAGCGACCACTTGGCTTCGGCACGTACACCCAGCGCGGAAATCTCGCCATCATCAACACGCACCAGGCGGTCAGCTTTGGCAATCACCCGTTTGTCGTGCGTGGAAAAAATGAACGTCGTGTTGAAGGCGCGATTGATCTTCTTCATCAGCAGGAGGATTTCCTCGCCGGTTTTATGGTCGAGGTTGGCCGTAGGTTCGTCAGCCAGCACGATCGACGGTTGGATCACCAATGCACGCGCAATGGCGACCCGCTGCCGCTGACCGCCACTCAATTGATTGGGTCGATGATCGGCAAACTTTGACAATCCGACAATATCGAGAAAGAAAGCAACGCGTTTTTTGCGCTCTCTCTCGGATACGTCACTACGCTGCAGCAAGGGATATTCGACGTTTTCAGCGGCCGACAAAACCGGTAACAGATTGAAGGTCTGAAAGATGAACCCTATGGTTCGACTTCTCAGATCGGCCAGTTGATCCGCTGTTCTCCCGCCGACATCCTGCTCGTTGATGAATATCTTGCCACTCGTCGGCGTATCAATACAGCCGATAAGATTGAGCAGGGTTGTTTTCCCGCTGCCGGAAGGCCCGGCGATGGCCAGAAACACTCCAGGCTCAAAAGAGAGTGTAATGTCCTTAAGGGCTTGGACTTTCTGATCACCAAGCAGATAATCCTTATACACGTGTTCAATGCGGACAATGCTCATCAGGACGCTCTCTACCGACTTTGTCTGCAGTCAGAATAAATGGATATAACTATGGAAATCATGACCATCCGACATCAAAGTGTCAAGGCAGCAGCGTTAGTTGCGACCTGCGCGCTATTACTTTCGTTAACTTGCCAGGCACAGGACGCTTCGCCTCCTGTAACGGCTGACGATCCGGCCGCACGCAGTATTGTCGAGAAAGCCGACCTGGTGCGATTTCCGGCCGAGGGGTTTCAGGTGGATATCAACATCACCAGCACCCAGTCCGGCCAGGACAGCGAAATGCGCAAGTACCGGGTACTCTCCAAAGGCAACAGCAACACCGTGGTCATGGTCACCGAACCGGCCGCCGAACGCGGCCAGATCATTCTCATGAAAGGAAGGGATTTATGGGTATTCATGCCCGATGTATCGCAACCGATCCGCCTCGCCCTCTCGCAGCGCCTGACCGGTCAGGTGGCCAACGGCGACCTGGCGCGCGCCAACTTTGCCGCGGATTACAACCCTAAACTTCTACGTAGCGAAACTATCGGCAACGAAAGCTACCACGTGCTGGAACTGATCGCGGTTGACCGCAGCGTCACTTACCAGAAAGTGATCTACTGGGTTCGGCAAAAGGATAACTGGCCCTTCAAAGCCGAGTTTTATTCACTCTCCAACCGCTTGCTCAAGACCTGCAAGTACGAAAATTTCAAGCCCATGGAAGGCAGGATGCGGCCAACCCGTTTGGTGATGGTGGATGCACTGAAGAGTGATGAACAGTCCGTTCTTGACTATAACAGCATGAAGTTGCGCGATTTGTCAGACAAGGTCTTCACCAAGGACTACCTCAAAAAACTGGATTAACGCGCCGGTTTTAAAATCGCCTCGACCAAGCCTTGTGCAGCCATTTCGCACAGATCGAGCACTTTTTCAAAGCCCTCGGTACCGCCGTAATAGGGGTCAGGGACTTCATCCAGAGCATGATCGTCCGCATAGTCCATAAACAGGGCGAGCTTGGAAAGATACTCCGCCGGGCAGGAACGACGAAGGAAAGCCAGATTCTGGCGATCCATGGCCAGAATCAGGTCAAAACGGCTGAAGTCCTGACCCTTAATCCGTCGCGCCCGCAAACCTGACAAATCGTAGCCCCGACCGGCAGCCACCTTTAGCGCGCGCTGATCCGGCGGCTCTCCTTCGTGATAAGCGTGCGTCCCAGCCGAATCGACGTCGACGGACGACAAACCCGCGCGCTTCACCAGCACCCTGAACACCCCCTCCGCCATCGGAGAACGGCAGATATTACCCATGCAGACAAATAGAATTCGTGCCATTTTTTTACATTCGATGCGTTGCCTTGAGTATCCGGCGGTGATTCTCGCCCGGTGTTGCTCAGCAAATTAGTTGGAGAATGCGATATTGGGCGCAATAAAACCTAACGATAATTGCGAAAAAAACTCGTGGGCAATGTGCCAACTCTCCAGTCATGCAGGAAATTTACCCAAGCCAATTCACGCACTGCCTGCCAACTCGTTTTGTACGGCAAATATCCCTTATTCAATATTGTATTATCACCTCTTAGGCCTATAATCACCGCGAAATACCAATGGGGGAGGTTCCTGCAGTTGATGACCTGAATCAGGAGTGTTTGACACGCATTTCGTCTGACCGCTCATCTGCCACTCGCTCGGGTTGTTTGACAGCAGCACCGGATAATAATGCATCAAGCTGATTCGGATATCCGCAACCGTTTGCTGGTCGCCCGACTGCCGGCGATGCCCCAGATTCTCCTCAAGTTGATCGAGCAATGCCAGTCCGAAGATATCGGGATGGCCGCTCTGGCCGAGCTCATTGGTAAAGATCCGGGGATGACCGGCAAGATTCTTGCCGTGGCCAACAGTTCAGCCTACCATCGCAGCGGTCGACAAGTCGGACTCGAACACTCGTTATCGGCATTGGGCACCGACATGATCAAGACGCTGGTGATCAGCGAGTCGGTCTTTCAGGTTTTCAACAATTTCTCCCATTCAAACAGCACTAATCTCCGCGGTTTCTGGCATCACTCCCTCTCCGCTGCCGTTCTGGCCCGGGAGATCGCGGGGAAAATGAGTTATCCACACGCCGAGGAAGCTTACCTTGCCGGTCTGCTGCACGATGTCGGGAGACTGGCCTTGCTGGCGACAGCGCCCAAAGAGTACACGCTTAATTTTCTCGCAAGGGATGACGAGAATCTCTGTGCGCTTGAGCAGCGCACGTTAAACATTACCCATTCGGAAGCCGGTGCATGGCTGATCGAGCGCTGGAACCTCGACTCGTTCCTTGCAGACAGCGTGCTTTACCACCATGAGCCTGCCGCTCGCTTGGAATCAACTCATCCACAGATCCGCATCGTGCTTCTGGCGCACCTGCTGAGCACCCATGGCGAGGATGATCCGGCGGTAAAGGCGGCTGCCCTGCTATGCGGTATCGAAGCCACGGATCTTTCGTTGATCAGCAGCGGTGCCACGTTGCAAGTCAAGAAATCTGCCGATCTTCTTGGCATCGATCTCTCGGGAATTGACCAGTTGCCCCCTCCCCCCGAGAGTGATCCGGTTGCACCGGTTCAGAATCCGGCACATCGGCAGCTTTCTGAGGAAATACGAAATCTGATGCTGTCCTCAGAGGTTGGACGATCATTCTCCCGCCAGAAGGGAGACACTGGATTGCTTGAAGCGGTCACGCGTTCGGCTCGTATTCTGTTTGACTTTGAGGATGCAATCGTCCTGTTGATCAACTGTACGGGAAAGGCGCTTATCGGCGTTCCGGTCGGCGAGTACCGCCAGCGCATGAACGAGTTTTCCATTGCGCTAGTCAATGGCGGCGTGGTCGCCGAGGCGGCGCGGCAGCGACAGCTGGCCTTTATCGGTCATGATGGAAATCCCGTCGGCATTGCTGAAGATCAATTGCTTCGCGTTCTTGGTACCCGGGCGCTCGTGTGTTTGCCACTGGCATCTGGACAGCGTTGCCTGGGCGTCATGATCGGCGGGGTGGCACGCTGGCAGGTTGCCGCTTTGCAGCGACGCGCTCGGCTGCTCAAATCTTTTGGCGAGCAGGCCGCTTCGGCACTTGAGGCGGCTCTGCGCGATAGCGGCGACGCTTCGCGTCAGGCCGCCAGTATTGCCGAGGAATACCGCGAAGCGTCGCGCCGAGTGGCTCACGAGGTCAACAACCCGCTCTCCATCATCAAAAACTACCTCAGCGTTCTGGACAGCAAGCTGGAAAACAAGGAACCGGTCTTCGGCGAGATGACGATTCTCAATGAGGAAATTGATCGTGTTGGCCAGATCATCAAGGGATTGGCCGACCTGAAGCCGGCAATACAAGAAGGCAGCGCCGAAGTTAACCGTATCGTTCGCGATGTCGTTCGCCTGTTCCGGGATACCGAGTTTGTACCCGAAACCTTGCAGATCATCGTTCAGACGCAGGATCTACCGTCCGAGGTTGAAGGTAGCTCCGACACTCTCAAGCAGATCCTGGTGAATCTGGTCAAAAATGCCATTGAGGCCATGCCAAGCGGGGGTGAGATCAAGATCGAAAATAATGGCCACGTCAACCGTGATGGTCTCCTGCACGTAGAACTTTGCATCAGGGACAACGGGCCGGGAATATCGCCGGAAGTCCTGGCAAAACTATTCTCACCCGTTCGGAGCGCAAAGGGGGGCGCGCATCAGGGGCTTGGGCTGAGTATTGTGCACAGCCTGGTCAAGAAATCCCAGGGCCTGATTACTTGTCGTAGTGGCATTAAAGGAACGGCATTCGAAATACTGCTCCCGGTCCGTAAGCGCACCGGCCCGGCTTCGCTTGGCAGGGATTCGGCTTGAGGTAATGATGAACTTGATATCTGCCAACGATTCTGCCGCTCTCGACTTTGCCCTGAACGGTGTTATTTCCCCACAGTTCAGCGCCGCAGAATTTTCCCCCCGTCTTTTGCTCGTCGATGATGAGCCGATGCTGTTGTGCAGTCTTTGCGAATTGCTCAAGAATCGTGGCTATCAGTTGGTTACGGCCACCAGCGGCACTGAGGCTATAGAACAACTGAACAAGGTTCAATTTGACCTAGTGCTGCTTGATTTGCGGCTCCCCGATTTCGGCGGCCATGAAATCATGGACTTCATCAACGCCCGAGGTATTGAAACAAAAGTTATCATCCTCAGCGGCGATGTCGGGATCGAAGCGGCGATCGGAGCGCTGAAGCGGGGTGCTTATGACTATCTGCGCAAACCGCACACCCGCGAAGAACTGCTCAAGACTGTCGATAATGCCCTGCAACAGCGTCGTCTTGAAAACGACAATCGCAGCATTGCCTGGCGCCTCGAGTGCTCGGAAAAACTTTACCGCTATCTTGTGGATAGCTCGCCGGACATTATCTACACACTGGATCAGGAGGGGTATTTCACCTTCATCAATGATCGCGCTCAAATGTTGCTGGGTTTTGGTCGAGATGATCTGATCGGCAAGCATTATTCGGTGCTGGTACACGATGAGGATATTGAACGCGCCCGCTATGTATTCAATGAACGGCGCGTTGGCGACCGTGCGTCGCGGAATGTCGAACTGCGCTTGAAGAGTCTGCGCGACGACGACAAGGAACGGACTTTCGAGAACACATTAATGACCATCTCCTTCAATTCGATGGGGATGTATTCGTTGAGCAAAGAGGTGGCCAAGCGCGAGTTTTTCGGCACCTATGGCGTTGCACGCGACATTACGGAACGCAAACGTGCCGAAGAGTTGATTTCCTATCAGGCTTACCACGACATTCTGACCGATCTGCCGAACCGCATCCTCTTCAAGGACCGGCTTGGCCTGGCCGTGATACAGGCCAAACGCAACGAGGCCGAGCTAGCCGTCATGTTCGTCGACCTGGATCGTTTCAAGCTGGTCAATGACACGATGGGGCACGTCCGGGGCGACGAGTTGCTGCAGGTGGTTGCGGGGCGTCTCAAAGACTGCCTGCGCCGGGGTGACACGCTGGCGCGTATTGGCGGTGACGAATTCACCGTGGTTTTGCCGGAGTTGCGCGAAAGGCTGGACGCCGAGATCATAGCCGAAAAATTTCTTGAATCGTTCCGCCAGCCCTTCATTCTCGATGGTAACGAAGTCTACATCTCAGCGAGCATTGGCATCGCCGTCTACCCCGCCGACGGCGAGACGATCGATGAACTGTTGCGGCACGCCGATATCGCCATGTATCACGTGAAGGCCCAGGGCAAAAACGGGCACTCGTTTTATGAGTGCACGATGCTTGACGCTTCGTATCAGAAAATTGCTCTCGAGCAGAACCTGCGCCGAGCACTTGAGCACGATGAACTGGAGCTGTACTACCAGCCCCAGGTGGATTCGCTGACCGGAAAAATTGTCGGTGCTGAAGCCTTGATGCGCTGGAATCATCCCGAGCGCGGCCTGCTGGCGGCTGGCGAGTTCTTGCCGTTTGCCGAGGAAAACGGCCTGATGATTCCCATCAGCGACTGGATGCTGGGCGCGCTGTGTCGCGACCTGCTTCGATGGAACGCCGCTGGCGGCAACAACATACTGTTCTCGGTGAATATTTCGCCGCAGTATCTTGATCGCCGCGATTTTTTCGACAAGATGCGCGGGACCCTCGCGCATTACGGCATTTCCCCTTCGCAAATCGAGGTCGAAATCACCGAAAACATCTGCATCCGCAACCCGCAACACGCCATCGAACAGCTCAACAGACTATGTCAACTCGGCGTCAGCGTGGCCATCGACGACTTCGGCACAGGCTATTCTTCACTGTCGTATCTGCATCGATTCCCGGTTCATACAATCAAGATCGATCAGTCCTTCGTCAAGGAGATCAAGTGCGAGAACGGCCACTTCCCGGTGGTTCTGGCGATTATCTCGATTGCACGCGGGCTTGATCTCAAAATCGTCGCCGAAGGTGTGGAAACGGCGATTCAGGCGCGTTACCTTGAACAGTCCGGATGTACAACGATGCAGGGCTACCACTATTTCCAGCCGCTTTCCCGCTTGCAGTTCACCGAACTGCTGCATGAAAAAGAAGCAATCAGCGCCTGAGACAGTACGACTCCACGAGCGCTGATTAAGCCCGGCAAGCCTCATCGACTATAATGCTGTGCTTTCCTGCATCGCATCAAACCACCCCACGTGCTTCAATCCAAACCCACCTCTGAATCACCGGCTGCTCTGTTGTCGGTATCTTTGCCTTCGTTCAAGACCGGTGAGCGCACGCAATTACCACCGTTTTCCGGATCGGCCGATGCGCTGCACATTGCGCAACTGGCAAAAAAAGGCGACAAGCACAGACTGCTGGCCGTGTTGACGGCGAGCGCGAACGATGCCCAGCGCCTGCTCGACGAAATTCCATGGTTTGCACCCGAACTGCGCGTGCGTCTGCTGCCGGACTGGGAAACGCTGCCTTACGACAGTTTCTCGCCGCACCACGACCTCATTTCCGAACGCCTGGCCACGCTCTACAGCGTCATGCGCGGCGAATGCGACGTGCTGCTGGTGCCGGCGTCGACGGCGGTTTATCGCTTCACCCCACCGGCCTACCTGGCGGCCTACACCTTCTTCCTGAAAAAGGGGGAGAAGCTCGACGCCGAACCCTTCCGCACCCAGCTCACACTGGCGGGTTACACGCATGTCACGCAGGTGGTTGCCCCCGGCGAATACTCGGTGCGTGGCGGGCTGGTCGATCTCTTCCCGATGGGTTCGACGCTGCCTTTCCGCCTCGACCTGTTCGACGACGAAATCGAGAGCATCAAGACCTTCGACGTCGATACCCAGCGCACGCTCTACCCGGTGCCGGAAGTCCGTCTGTTGCCGGCGCGCGAATTCCCGCTCGACGACAAGGGGCGAACTCTTTTCCGCCAGCGCTTTCGCGAAATTTTTGAAGGTGACCCGGCGCGCTCGGGAATCTACAAGGACGTATCCAACGGCATCCCGTCGGCCGGCATCGAATACTGGCTGCCGCTCTTCTTCGAAGAAACGGCAACGCTCTTCGACTACCTGCCCAAAGACACGGTGCTGTGCCTGCACAACGACGTGCCCGAAGCGATCCGCGCCTTCTGGCGCGATGCCCAGTCCCGCTACGACATGCTTTCCGGCGAGCGCAGCCGGCCACTGTTGCCACCGGGCGACCTTTTCCTCGCCGAAGAACCGTTCTTTATTGCAGCCAAACCGTATGCGCGGCTGATTCTTGCCGCAGGCAGCGATGGTCCGGCCACCGCGCTGCCCTCGGTAGCCGTCGAACGCCGTGCCGAAGACCCGCTCACCGGCCTGAAAGCTTTTATCGCCGGTTTTCCCGGCCGTGTGCTGCTGCTCGCCGAATCGGCCGGACGCCGTGAAACGCTCTCCGGCCTGTTCGCCGAATACGGCCTGAAGCCCGATGCCAGCGCCGATCTGGCCGGGTTCCTCGCCAGCGAGAGCAAACTTTCGCTGGGCGTTTCGCCGCTGCACGACGGCTTCCTCCTCGCCCAATTCGCTTTCATCACTGAATCCGAGCTCTACGCCGGCAGCCCCTCGCGTCGCACCCGTCACGCCGTGCAGCGCAAAGCCTCGCTCGACAACTGGTTGCGCGACCTCACCGAGCTGAAAGTCGGCGACCCGGTGGTGCATGAACAACACGGCATTGCCCGCTACCAAGGTCTGGTGCACCTCGATCTTGGCGAAGGCGATATGGAGTTTCTTGAACTTCATTACGCCAACGAGGCCAAGCTTTACGTCCCGGTTTCGCAACTGCATGTCATCTCGCGTTACTCCGGCAACGACCCCGACGCCGCCCCGCTGCACACGCTCGGCACGCCGCAATGGGAGAAAGCGAAGCGTCGCGCCGCGATGCAGGCGCGCGACACGGCGGCCGAATTACTCTCGCTCTATGCCATTCGCGCCGCTCGCCAGGGCCACGCCTTTGAATTCACGGCACACGATTACGACGCCTTTGCCGATGGCTTCGGCTTCGAGGAAACACCCGACCAGGCCACCGCCATCACCGCCGTGATCGACGACATGAAATCCGGTCGTCCGATGGATAGGCTGGTCTGCGGCGACGTCGGCTTCGGCAAGACCGAAGTTGCCCTGCGCGCCGCCTTCTGCGCCGTGGCCGGTGGTCGACAGGTCGCCGTGCTGTGCCCGACCACCCTGCTCTGCGAACAGCACTTCCAGACCTTCAGCGACCGCTTTGCCGACTGGCCGGTGAAGATTGTCGAACTCTCGCGCTTCCGATCGGCCAAGGAAACGACGCTGGCGCTCAAGGAGTTGGCTGAAGGCAAGGTCGAC
>JANNNT010000207.1:0-3152 GCA_031398685.1 Rhodocyclaceae bacterium
AATGGCCTTTGACGTCACCGACGAAGTTGCGGTGCAAGCGGCGTTTGCCGCGCTGGATCAAGAAGGTATTGAAGTCGACATTCTGATCAACAACGCCGGTATCCAGTTCCGCAAGCCGATGGTTGAGCTGGCACTGAGCGACTGGCAACGGGTGATCGACACCAATCTCACCAGCGCCTTCATCGTCGGCAAGGAAGCCGCCAAACGCATGATCGCGCGCGGCCGTGGCGGCAAGATCATCAACATCGGTTCGCTCACCAGTGAAGCCGGGCGCGCCACCGTCGCGCCATATACCGCGGCCAAGGGCGGCATCAAAATGCTCTCGCGTGCGATGGCCGCCGAATGGGCGCAGTACAACATCCAGGCCAATTCAATCGGGCCAGGTTACATCCTGACCGAAATGAATGAGGCGCTGATAAACAACGTGGAATTCAATGCCTGGGTCAAGAGCAGTAATCCAGCCGGGCGCTGGGGCAAGCCGGAAGAGCTGGTGGGGACGGCGGTTTACCTTGCTTCATCAGCGTCCAGCTATGTCAATGGTCAGATCATCTATGTCGATGGCGGCTGGCTGTCGGTGCTTTAGCGGTGTCTTAATTTTCCGGCACTGATGCTGAAAATTTCGAAACAGGAGTAGTTCATGGAAGCGAGAGCGTGTGTGTTGCACGGGGCCAAAGATCTGCGTATCGAGAGGGTTCCTGTGGCCGAAATGCAGGACGATCAGGTGCTGGTCCGCATTGGCGCAGGCGGTATTTGCGGTTCCGATCTTCATTACTATCTGTATGGCGGCTTTGGCGTGGTTCGTCTCAAGGAGCCCTTCATTCCCGGACATGAGGTGGCGGGCACGGTGGAAGCGGTTGGATCCAGGGTGACCCGCGTCAAGCCCGGGGATCGTATTGCACTGAACCCCAGCCGCCCGTGCGGCAAGTGCAAATTTTGTCAGGCGGGTGAACATCAGCACTGTATCGACATGTTTTTTCACGGCAGTGCGATGCCTACGCCGCATAGTCAGGGGATATTCCGTGAACTGATCGTGGTCGATGAGCGCCAGTGCGAACCCGTAGGCGATACGGTGTCGCTGGGCGAAGCGGCCTGTACCGAACCGCTGGCGGTTGCGCTGCATGCCGTGCAACAGGCCGGCACCCTGATTGGCAAGCGCGTTCTGATCACCGGTTCCGGTCCGATTGGTGCGTTGATGATTGCCGCTGCCCGCTATGCCGGTGCGCTGGAAGTCGTGGCGATCGACTTGCACGATGCCGCTCTGGCAAAAGCTACTGAAATGGGCGCTACCCGCACGGTGAACGTTTCAATCGAGCCGGGTCTGAAAGCCGAAGAGTTTACGGCCGACAAGGGTTACTTCGATGTTGCCATCGAATGCACCGGGGCAGGGGGTGTAATAAAAGACGTGATCCCGGCATTACGCCCGCGTGGCACGATCATTCAAGTCGGTGTGTCCGGCGAAATCCCGATTCCGATCAACGCGATTGTCGCCAAGGAGATCCGTCTGCTCGGCACCTTCCGCTTCCATGGCGAATACGCTCTGGCCGCACGCTTGATCAAGGACGGGAGTATCAACGTCAAACCGATCATCACCGCCACCTTGCCGATCGAGCGCGCCGTCGAAGCCTTTGAACTGGCCGCCGATCGGCGTTCGCAGTTGAAGGTGCAGATTACGTTCTGATGTGCTTTTTCCATCAATAAAAAGGTGAGCAATTGGCAACACTAATTACGGATGTGAAAGTCATCCTCACGGCCCCCGAGGGGATCAACCTGATCGTCGTGAAAGTTGAAACCAATCAGGATGGATTGTACGGACTAGGCTGTGCCACTTTTGCCTATCGGCATCTCGCGGTCAAGTGCCTGATCGAGGAATACCTCAAGCCCTTGCTGCTGGGCCGCGATGCCGAAGCAATCGAGGAACTGTGGCAGTTGATGAGCCAGAACGCCTACTGGCGTAACGGGCCGATTGAAAACAACGCTATTTCCGGAGTCGACATGGCGCTGTGGGATATAAAGGGCAAGATGGCCAATATGCCGCTGTATCAACTGTTCGGTGGCAAGGTTCGCGAGGGCGTGCCGATCTATCGCCATGCCGACGGCAAGGATTTGAGCGAGTTGTGCGACAACATCCAGAACTACCGCGAGCAAGGCATCACGCACATCCGCTGCCAGAGCGGCGGCTACGGCGGCGGCGCTTATGGGAAGGCACCGGCCAGCGCCCCCCGTGGGGCAGCGGACGGCATCTATCTCGACAGCAAGAAATACATGCGCGACACGCTCAAGCTGTTTGACGGCATTCGCAGCACGATCGGCTTCGATGTCGAGCTGTGCCACGATGTGCATGAACGCCTGAAACCGGTCGAGGCCATCAAGTTCGCCTGCGCGCTGGAACCCTACGACCTGTTCTTCCTGGAGGATGCCATTCCGCTGGAAGAAGGCGAATGGATGCGTCAGTTGCGCGCCAAGACCACCATCCCGTTGGCCCAGGGCGAGCTGTTCAACAACCCTTACGAGTGGAAGTTCCTGATCACCGAACGACTGATCGATTTCATCCGTGTTCATCTGAGCCAGATTGGCGGCATCACCCCGGCAAGAAAGCTGCAAATCTTCGCCGAGCAATTCAGCATCAGAACCGCATGGCATGGCCCCGGCGACATGTCGCCATTGGCCCACGCCGCCAATATCCACATCGATCTGGCCGCGCGGAATTTCGGCGTACAGGAATGGTCCGGCACCGAACCGCCCAACTTCGTCATCCAGGAATTGAAGGGACCCAGAGAAGCGTTGCTGGAGGTGTTCCCCGGCTTGCCCGAATTCAGGAACGGTTATGTCTATGCCAATGAAAAACCCGGTCTGGGCGTGGATATCAATGAAGTCGAAGCATTGAAGTACCCGTGTGAAAAGAGTGTGACGATCTGGACGCAAACGCGTCTGGCCGATGGAACGCTGCAAACACCGTGATGAGTTTCAGAAATTCAACGTTGTTCAAACTTAATTTTGGGTCGCTGCTTGACCTTTTTGAGGAGAAGTGGTCATGATGAAGAAGTCGATATTCAAACAAGTGGTAGTGGCGGCGACGCTGGCGGCACTGGGCGCGGTGGTCAGCGGGAGCGCGCTGGCGGCGGTGACGGGCAAGGTGGGACACGCCATGCCGG
>JANNNT010000208.1:0-6007 GCA_031398685.1 Rhodocyclaceae bacterium
AATGGCCTTTGACGTCACCGACGAAGTTGCGGTGCAAGCGGCGTTTGCCGCGCTGGATCAAGAAGGTATTGAAGTCGACATTCTGATCAACAACGCCGGTATCCAGTTCCGCAAGCCGATGGTTGAGCTGGCACTGAGCGATTGGCAACGGGTGATCGATACCAATCTCACCAGCGCCTTCATCGTCGGCAAGGAAGCCGCCAAACGCATGATCGCGCGCCTGAAACCCCTTGGCCTGCAAGCTGGCGACGGCTTCATCAACGGCGGCCTGCTGGCGGCTATTCACGATAACGCTGGCGCCTTCGGTCGCGAGTCCCTCCGCGAGGGCAAAGCCGATGCCGCGCACCGAACCGGTCACCAGTGCCGTGCGCCCTGTTAAATCAAAAAGTGCGGACATTCATCGTTCTCCTTGCGCAGATTTCGGCGGCAGTGGTTCAGTGTGTAGGAGCGACGCAGGACATGCGTTCCTGCAGGTCGTGCTCGGCCTGGGTGATGATGGTTCGCGCGGCGCGTTCCGCTGCATCCGGGTTTCCTTCCTCGATAGCCACGCACAGTGCTTCATGCATGGGCTGTGAGCGCGCCGGGCCACCCGGCGTGGCAGAAACAATTTCGAAGCTCGTATGCAGAATGGCGCCCATCGCATTCTGCATCTGCTGCACGAACTGGTTGCGGCAGGCTTTCAGAATCGTGGTGTGGAATGCGAGATCAGCCGCGACGTAATCACCATCACCGTCTATGGCGCTTTGCATGGACTCGAGTGCCGTGCGCAGGGTGCCTCGCTCTTCTTCGCTGATCCGTTCTGCGGCAAAGCGGCAGGCGGCCGGTTCGACGATGCTGCGCAGTTCCATCAACTCTTTGGCCATTCCCACATCCAGCGTTGCCGTTCGTGCGCGCCAGGCGATGATGTCCGGATCGAACAGGCTCCAACTGGACGGATTAAGCACGACGGTTCCGGTTTTCCTGCGAACTTCCAGCATGCCTTTGGAGGACAGTGATTTGATCACCTCGCGCACCACGATCCGGCTTACGCCAAGACGCTCACCGAGCATTGGCTCGGCGGGAAGGACGTCTCCCGGACGATAGATGCCCGAGCAGATTTCTTCCCCAAGTTGATCTGTCGTCCGGTGGTGCAAAGTCTTCATATCATTCCCCAGCAGGTCTTTACATCATACGTATGATGTAAAGACCTGGTCAAGCTTTTTTTGCGCGAAGATTTCGCATCAAGCTGAAGCGAAAAGTGAAATGAAACAACTGGAATGCTCGGGTTGCATTTCAGCACGCACAGGAGGGGCAGGAAAACAGCATCAGCCTGTAAAGATTCAACGATCAGCGAACCGGCCCTGCTGCGTTGATTGTCAGCTCTTGAGTGGCCACGGAATTGTGGCGCGCCGGTGTACGGCCATCGGCACCACACCAAATTCCGCGTTGGTGACATTGTCCAGAAGGCTGCAGGCAGCGATCTGCAATTGACGTTTTTCCATGCGGGCATGGCGGGCTGCAATCAATTCGTGCCGCTCTGCAACGGGTGCCGCATCAAGCGGGACATGGTTTCCGTCGATGAAAGCCACCTTATCAAGCAGGTCGATGCGTTTTTCGGTCAGGCGCATCCAGAGCAGATCGCCGCTAACCAGCGCACCAATGCCGCCGCCGGCAAATGCTTCCGGCACCGTGTGGCCGATGCAGGCACCTTTGCTAACACCGGAATAGCGGCCGTCGGTCATCAGTATCGAGGATTTTTCGATAACGCCGTGATGACGAAGACTCTGACTCGGCGCGAACATTTCCGGCATGCCGAAAGCCGCCGGACCCTGGCCGGCGATCACGAAGGCAAAGGCCAGCGTCCCGTTGTTGATCATCGTGAACGCGTCGTCGTGCCCATTGTTGCCGTTGATTGCCCGGATGGCAGCGAGCAACTCAGGTGTCAATTCCGGGCTACCGGCGAGAACGTCAAGCAGATTGTTCGAACGCAATTCCTGATTGCATTCGAGCTCGTTTTCGTAATAGCGCACCAGAAAAACGCGATTATCAAAGCGTGTGCACATCCCGGTGGACATGCCGGAAACCTTGAGGGTGCAGGAACTGAAGAAGTTGCCGCGCAGGATGTCGGTGCCGGAAATGTCACGTACCGGTTTGATGCGGATGATTGAGCGCTCCTGCGGTAGCGTGGGCGAAACGGCGTTGTCGATCGCGGCGACACGCTCGCCCCAGGTTTTTCCCGCGACGGTCGGGGCGTCCCAGTCCATCGGCACGGCCAGATCCTGAAGCACCTTGAAAAGGCTGGCCACTCCGTGATGCTGGCCGGCCTGGGCCTGTTGCGCAAACGCGAAGGTGTCACGACTGTCGGTCAGGCTGTGCGCAAAGATATCGGGAACCGGGTGTGCGTTGCCGATTCTCTCGTAGTCGAACAGGGAGACGTCAAAACCGGCGTGGCGCATCACGCAGGGCATGTGCAACATCATGTTGCTGGAACTGCCGGTGGCATTGTAGATGCGGACTGCATTGGCGTAGTTTCGTGCCAGGAGATCGCAAACGGCGTATTCGGTTTTATTGATGATCCGGAAGAGTTGGTCGACATTGTGGGCGACCAGTGCGGTCGGCGCTTCGTCGACGAGCAGCTCGGATTGGGCCGGAACAAAGCCCAGGGCGGAAACCAGCGTACGCGACGAATTGCCGCTGCCGTTGAAGGCACAGATCCCCCCTTTTTCGTCGCATGTCGCGGCCGCGAGTTCGTTGAGAATGGCCTCGGCAGCCGCCTTGTTGATGAGGCCCTGTTCGGTCGCCCGGCTGAGCAGTCCGAGAAACGCCTCGTCCGATGAGCACTGCAGGATATAGCGGCAATTGGTCTCGATGTCATCGGCGAGTTGCAAGTCCCCCGCGGTCCGCGCGGCGTCCTGGATAGCCTGCAATTTCTGCCGTGTTGTTGCCGGGATGCTGCCCCCCTTCAGGACATGAGAGGGCACAAATACCGCCCACACCGGTGCACTGCCGCGTTCCGGCTCGCGCCGTGCGCGGTCGGCGGCCGCGAGGCCGGACAGGATTCCGGTTGGCGTCTTGTCACAGCCGGATAAAACATAGGCCGCGTGATAACTGTGCCCCTCGAAGTTGATATTGACGGCCATCGCCGTGTGATTACGCGATGCCATCGAATAACACTGCCCGATGTTGCTTTGCGCGGTGCCGTCACAAATGACCGGGATTCCAAAGGTAAACGGCACCCCCCCGTTCTGCCAGATGCGAGCCGCTGCCCGCAAGGCGTGTTCCAGATCGAACAAATGCGCAGGATGATCGGCGGACCCCTGGATGATGCAGATACGCGGACGGTTTGTCGCCAAGCGCTCGACGATGGCCGTTTGCGAATAGTCACCCAGCCCGCCGAAATCCGCGTCGCTCGTCAGGAAATTTTCAGCACGCTTCAGCAAGCTCCGCACAGTAACCGGCTCGTTTGCCAGCCCCTGAATACAGGTCCGGTACGGGTTGGATCTTTCATCGACGTAAAGACTGGAAAATTCTGCGTTGATGACGGTTGTGCCTGGGAGGTTCATTTTCATTCCGTTTAGGGTTATGCAACGCCGCCTGAAAAGCGGTTTCGCGAAAGTGACTCTATCATAGGCCACAGGCGCTGTAATACAACCTTATCGCGGTTGTACTACATTTGTGTTGACATTGCCCTATTACCAGTGACAGACTGCGACTCGGCGTAAGGACATACAAAACCCTAGGCCGCAAACCGGTCATGCCGCTATACATGGGCGGCTCAGGGATGAATCGACCGACCAGGATCATTCCACACGGAATGAGGTAAGAAACAGATTATTGTCATTACATCAACAGAGGAAAACATGAACACTGGGCTGACAATTCTCCCTGATGGAGCGCTTGATTTTGTATCTCTCGGCGCACTCATTCATCGCCTGGATACAGGCATCGTCCCATTCCGCAAGGCCACCGAATGCCGAATTCATGTCAGTGGTGGCGAATTCAATTGTGCAGCCAATCTGGCCAATTGCTTCGGCCTGAAAACCGGCATCGTATCGGCCATGGTGGACTATCCGGTCGGCGAACTGATTGCCGGCAGCGTCAGCACGATGGGGGTAAAGCCTTTCTTCAAGCATTTCAGTCATAACGGCGTCACCGGCCCCAATATGGCGACCGTTTACAGCGACCGCGGACAAGGCGTGCGCCCGCCGGTGGTTTTCTACAATCGCTCGAATGAAGCTGCCGGCATGCTCAAAGCGGGCGATTTTGACTGGAAGGCGATTTTCGCCGGCGGCGTACGCTGGTTTCACAGCGGCGGGATTTTCGCGGCGCTCTCGCAGACCACCCCCGACGTCATTGTCGAAGGCATGCAGGCAGCCAAAGCGGCTGGCGCCGTAATCTCGCTTGATCTGAATTACCGTGCCAAACTCTGGAATATCGCGGGTGGCGAGGAACGCGCTGTGGCGGTACTGGATCGCATCCTGAAATACGTAGACGTTCTCGTGGGCAATGAAGAAGACCTGCAGAAGAGCCTTGGCATTCCCGGACCCGAGATGGCGGCCAAATCCAAACTCGATCCTAGCGCCTTCTTCGGCATGATTGAAAACGTCATCAAAAAACACCCTCAGATCAAGATCGTCGCCACCACGTTGCGCGAGGTGCATTCCACCAACCGCCACAGCTGGAGCGCCGTGGCCTGGGTCGATGGAAAAACATATGCCGCCCCGACCGCCGAACTGGACGTCTACGACCGGATTGGTGGAGGCGACGGCTTCGCCTCCGGCTTTTTCCATGGGCTGCTTAGCAACGAAACCCCGGAAGACGCATTGAAACTGGGCTGGGCCCATGGTGCCTTGCTGACGACATTCCCGGGCGACACCACCATGGCCTCGCTTGATGAAGTTCGTGCATTTGCTCGAGGCGGTTCGGCCCGCGTCCAGCGCTAACGAATCAGGCCTATCGAAAAATAATTGTGTTACAGTTTGTAACTTACTGTACTACAATTATTCGGACATTGCCCTTCTTGAGCGACACGTTGTAGCCCGCAAGAAGACGACATCCCCTGTTTATCCAGACAAGACGGCGAGCGGAGATACGGAATGACCAAGACGGAGCGACTGACCCGGTTGTTTGGAAAGCAAATCGCCCAGGGCGAATTTGAGCCCTCCTCTGCGTTGCCTTCCGAGGCCGACTTGTGCACGCGCTTTGATGCGTCACGCAACATCATGCGCGAAGTAGTGAAAGTCTTGTCCACCAAACGTCTGATTGATGCACAGCCGCATCGCGGCCTTTTTGTGATGCCGCGCGAGCAATGGAACTTTCTGGATGTCGATGTACTGGCTTGGGTGCTGGAAAAGGGTGAAGACCCGGAACTGATCAATTCCCTGGTTGAAGTACGCAGCCTGATCGAGCCGTCCATTTCACGCTGGGCGGCCGAACGTGCGACGGCGGTCGATCTGGTCGCGATCGAGGCCAATTACAACGAAATGGTCGCCAACCGCGAAAACCTGCATGCCTTCCACGAAGCCGACATCCGTTTTCACAAGGCCATCCTGCTGGCCACGCACAACCAGGTAATCCTGCAACTGAGCGATGCCATCAGCGCTTTGCAGCGCGCCATTTTCGACCATACCTTGCTGTCCGACAGCCGGCATATGGATTTGACGATGAGGGAACACTCCGATTTGTTTGATGCCATCCGGCGCAAGAATCCGCAGGCCGCCGAATTGGCGTGTCATGACATGGTGGCGCGCACGGCCGGTCGGGCAACGGCAAAGAAGGTCGAAAAGTATAGTTTAGAAGCAAGAGCAAGTGGGACACCTGACAAGGCGATGGCGCCTGGTTAAGGCAGAAGTGAGTAGCAATTGTGTTTTCGTTGCGGGTCTTTTTTCTTTTTGAGGAGAAGTGGTCATGATGAAGAAGTCGATATTCAAACAAGTGGTAGTGGCGGCGACGCTGGCGGCACTGGGCGCGGTGGTCAGCGGGAGCGCGCTGGCGGCGGTGACGGGCAAGGTGGGACACGCCATGCCGG
>JANNNT010000217.1:0-8772 GCA_031398685.1 Rhodocyclaceae bacterium
CCCCCTGCTGACCACCATCAACTAGATAGGAGTTAATCATGGCTGCTTTCAATGATAGTACAGAATTCGCGGTTGCCAATTTCAGCGGCGCATCGCTCGCCCACTTCGACCGAAAGCTCAGAGTCGAAAATGGTATCTTCCTCAACGAGCAAGACGGCGACGCCCTGACTACGGCGCTGCTGCATAGTGAGGCGGAGGACTTGGAGGACTACATTAACCGGGGCATGTTCTCGGATGTTGAGAGGACCGCGCTAACCTTCGCATACGAGGCGCTTCAAACAGGCGAGGAAGAATTCGAGCCGGCCGTGTGCATCTCCTGGGGTGCTCAAGGTCTTGGCCTGATGGGACGGGCGCACACCGAGCGCGAGCATGCGCTAGTCGGTTATGCTGACTGTGCCATGGAGTGTGCCGGTCACTGATCTAGTTATTTCTCAAACGACCAAGGCCCGCTTCGGCGGGCTTTTTCTTTTTGTGCGTCCGGTAGGGCTACAACTATGCAGGTGCATCGCAGTGCTAAAGGTTAAAATGGCTCCAGCACCCCGATCATGAGTAGCTAGATGAGTAGCCAATGAATTCAGAAAATAATATTAACCAATGCAGACAGCAAGTTACGGCTGTTCTTTGCATGCTCCATAATCAACTGAAGTGATGCGGTTTGCCTCACTGGGCAGCGGCAGTCGGGGCAATTCCCTGATTGTCGATGCCGGTGATACCAAGCTTCTTCTCGACTGTGGCTTTTCTGTACGCGCAACGGCGGAAAAGCTGGGGCGCCTGTCTGTCGCTCCCGAAGATATTACCGGTATTTTGGTTACGCACGAACACAGCGACCATATCGCAGGTGTTTTCAAGTTTGCCAGTCGTTTCGGGGTACCGGTCTATCTTACCCATGGCACCCACATCGCTGCTCCTCGTGGCAAGTCTCCGCTGCCCGACTGTCGGCTGATTGATAGTCATACCTCTTTTGCAATCGGTAGCCTTGAGGTTCAACCTTTTCCGGTCCCGCACGATGCACGGGAGCCCGTACAGTATGTCTTTTCCAACGGTAAGCACCGTTTGGGGGTGCTTACCGATAGCGGATCGATTACGCAGCATATCATTGATGTATTGCGTGTCTGTGATGCCCTGGTTCTTGAGTGCAATCACGATCCTGAGTTGCTGGCGTCGTCCAGCTACCCGATGTATTTAAAGCGTCGTATCTCGGGAAGTTTCGGGCACTTGGACAACGATCAGGCGGCTTCTTTGCTGCGGCAGATTGAGACTCGGCAGCTTCAGCATATTGTTGCAGCGCACCTCAGCGAGCAGAACAATCGTCCGGAACTGGCCGTGAGCGCTTTGGCATCGGTGCTGAACTGTACCGAGGACTGGGTCGGCGTGGCTTGCCAGGAGAGTGGTTTTGGCTGGCGGCAGTTGCTTTAACGTGCTTGAGCGTGTTCCGCCAGGCGAAAAAAAGCCGGCGCAAGCCGGCTTTCTCATGACAGACGAAATTACTTTGCAGGAGCGGCGTCGGCTGGCTTGGCTCCTTCGGCTGCGGGAGCAGGTGTGGCAGCGGGGGCAGCAGCAGGAGCTTCGGGAGCCGCCGGGGCAGGAGCAGCGGGAGCAGGAGCTGCAACCGCTGCGGGAGCTGGGGCGGGAGCCGGTGCAGCCTCTTCCTTCTTGCCACAAGCGGTCAGAGTCAGAGCCAGCAGAGCGGCAACGAGGAGCGAGTTCTTCATTTTAAAATTCCTATCAATTAAAAAATACACTAACGATCCAAAGTTCATTTGGTTGACTGATGTGCATGTAAGCACACACCAGCCAAGATCAAATTATATCAGCAGAATGAAGTTACGACAAAATCTTGCGGTGCACAATGCTTAATGAGTTTTATAGACCGAGCGTTGTTGCACAAATCTGCTCGCCACCTTCCTTCATGATTTCTTTGAAGCGATATACATACGGGATGCATTCTTCTGCATTGTCGATGATTGCTTTAGAGCGGACATTGTCCGTGTGAAAGCGGATAAGCGCGTGCTTGTCATCAGCGATGAGCATTGAGTCGTTGAGTGACGCGAGATGAAGCGGACATTCGATGACCGCCATATTTTGTGGATAGGTGGCGAGTAGCTTCATTAGGCGTGGGCAGTCACGTCGGAAAAGCTCGGCGTTCTTGACAACAACCGACACGGTGCGTTGCCTGTCGGCGTTTAAAAAAAGACGTAGCGTCTCGGCGCTTCCAGGTTGTTCGAGCTTCAGCTTCGACAGGTCCGGATCAAAGATGCGGAGTGTTTTCGACGCCAGCATCAGAATTTTTTGGAGGAAACTGTCGTGTTCGCTCCAGTTCGTGATCAGTTCAGGATTCATGCTACGTTCTCCTGCAAGGTTACTCGACTCGCAAATTGTCACCGATTAGCCCGAGAAAACAAAGAGGACGAAAAAAAACCCGCAAAAAGCGGGTTTTTCTGGTCTGGCACAAATTACCGGTCGCCGTAGGTCCGACGGTTACCACCATCAGCGCCGGTACGGCCGCTTTTGGCGCCATCACGATACGGGGCGCGGGCAAAGCCACCAGGCTTCGGCGCACTGGAACCCGGCTTGCTGGGGCGTGTATCGGGACGTCCGGTCGGCTTGCCTTGACCGGCTTGACCACGACTTTCGCCAGATTTCCAGGCCGGGCGACCGGCCGGTTTGCCACCGGGACGGCCGTTGCCTGAAGGGGCGCGGCGTGTCGGCTCGTGACCGACAACAACCTCAACTGGAATGGGCTGATTGGTAAAACGCTCGATCTTGCGAACATTGAAGTGTTCGGCATGATTGACGAGGGAGATCGCCAGACCATTACGGCCCGCACGGCCGGTACGACCGATACGATGGACGTAGTCTTCGGCAAATTTCGGCAGATCGTAGTTGAAAACGTGGGTGATGGTCGGTACGTCAATTCCGCGCGCGGCGACATCGGTAGCGACGAGAATCTGAACCTGCCCGCGACGCATCGCGCTGAGTGTCCGGTTACGGGCGCCCTGATGCATGTCGCCATGCAGTGCGGCGGCGTTGAAGCCGGCGATATTCAGGCGGTCGGAGATGGTATCGGCGTCACGCTTGGTTGCCGTGAAGACAACCGCCTGATCGATGGTGACATCGCGCAGCAGGTGGTCGAGCAGACGATTCTTGTGCGACAGATCATCGACGAAGTGCATGCGTTGTTCGATGTTTTCATGCTTCGTGTGGGACGCATCGACCTGAATGGTTATCGCGTCACGCGTAATCTTGCGCGCCATCTGGCCGACTGTTCCGTCAAGCGTAGCCGAAAAAAGCATGGTTTGACGCGTCGCTGGAGTCGCCGCAATGATCTTTTCGATGTCGTCGATGAAGCCCATATCGAGCATGCGATCCGCTTCGTCGAGGACAAGAATCTGCAACTGCGAGAAATCGATCTTGCCCGATTCCATGTGGTCGATCAGGCGACCCGGTGTGGCGACCAAAATTGCCGGGTTACGCGCCAGCAGTTCCATCTGTTTCGGGTAAGGCATGCCGCCGAGGATGGCAACGGCTTTCAGATGACGAAGCTGACCGGCATACTTGTCACCCGCAGCGGTGACCTGCAGGGCGAGCTCGCGGGTTGGGGTGAGCACCAGCATTTTCGGCTGGGCTGCCTGGAAGCGCTGACGATCATTACCGCGCGAGCGAGCGGATTGGCGTTCCTGATTGGGTGTGCGGCGGGCTTCTGGCACGAAAGCCGGGCGTTCCTGGCCGGCGAAACGGTGCAGTGCCGGCAGCATGAAAGCCGCGGTCTTGCCTGAACCGGTTTGCGACGAAACCAGCAGGTCGCGTCCGGTGATGGCCGCGGGAATGGCTTGCGCCTGAACCGGCGTGGGTTGAGTGTAACCTGAAGCGTTGAGAGCGTTAAGAAGGACTTCGTGAAGCCCGATTTCTGCAAAAGTCATGAATCTCTTTCGTATGGAACAGCGTCGCGCTGCCGAAAACAATCGGCGCACGGGCGCAAAAAAATGCAACGCCAACCAACGAAATAGTTTTGAGAGACTCTGCCAGAGCGAGAGAATTCGGTACTTTTCGGCACAAAAAGCTTTGTGCCAGGGCGGTGTTCAATGAATCGACACCAGAAGGCAGGAGGGCTTTAAAGATGCGGCCAGGTTCGCGAAGCGCGTTGTGCATCACAGAAAACGCTATAAAAACGCTTGGTACTGCAATGCAAGGCGCGGATTGTACCGGTTCGATGGCTTGAGGTCGAGCTAATTATTCAGCGCTGGCGATTGCCTGGTACTTAATTGAAGCGCAAGGTGGGTGAAAAGACCTCGGTGACCAGTACGGATTGGGCACGAAAAACAAAGTGCGAGCGGCGTGCCCATAAGGCGGGCGGAGGTAACGTGCCGAGTTGCATGGCATCGATGGCCGGTTGAAAAAGTGCATGACGATGGTCAAGCCGTTTGCACTTGAGTGCGCCACGGTCGAATCCGGGATGCGAAAAGAGCAGGGCACCCAGCGAGCGGTTTCCCAGCCGTGCCAGCCAACGGGTCACCGCTCCACGTGGCCGGTAGGGCAGGATGGTGTGCGCGAAAACAACGGGTTCGTCATCACAGAGCAGCGCCACCTCGCGAATCCAGGCCAGTTGATCGCGCTTGATTCCGAGCGCAATCGCTTCGTCTCGTGTCGGCATGGCCAGACCCTGGCGCAGCAGACGAACAGCAAATGTGCCCCTGGCCTGCAGGCGCTCTGTCAACGAGCCCCGATCACGCAACCAACTGATGAAAGGGTTGCGGTCAACGCGACGTTGTTGTTTGGTGCGCCAAGCCAGTCTTTTTTTGATACTCATGCAGGGTCAGTGAATGATTACCGGGGGCGGGGCGATTTTTCGATGCCAGCAATACGCTGGCCGGGTTTGAGCCCTTTCCCGGAGAACCAGCCAATATTCATTTCAAGAGCAAAACGCGCGGGGTTGGCCGCGCAGTGGCTGGTTTCGGTCTGCGGTTTCATGTCCTCGATATTCAGAATACGGCCTTCCTCATCGAGAAAGGCTACTGAAAGCGGCAGGAATGTATTACGCATCCACATGCAATGGCGATCCACCCGAGCGAACACGAAAAGCATTCCCTGATTGGCCGCCATGCTGCGACGATGCATTAGTCCCTGCATCCGGCTGGCCTGATCGGCAGCCACTTCGGCTTCGATGCGGTGAAAACTGGCGTTCAGCTCCATGCGTGGCATTTGTGCCGAAGCCAGAGCTGATGTGAACATCAGCAAGGTCGTGCAGAGAATCGAGAGAAAACGGCACATCGCGAACTCCGTTATGAGCGGGCACAGAGGGGCAGAACTCTAGCACAGAGTCACAGGAGCTGATCCTGTGACTATTTTTTTCTGGAGCGCGCCTTGGTATTCGTGGGCGCTTGGGTCACTTTAACGAACGTTCCTTTGGCGGCCGGCCTGGTTTTTTTGGACACCTGCTTTTTGGCGGGTTTTGCCATTTGGGCAGAAAGCGTTGGCTTGGCCACATCGGCTCCCATGGTGACCGGCGCATCTTCATGCTCGGCCGCTTTTGGCATGGCCAGCGCCACCACACTGAAAATAGAGAGTACGGCAGCAACAAGCCAGGGTAGTACGTGCTTTGTCCTGAATTTCATGTCCAATTTCGCTTTAAATGTCAGCGCGTTCCCTTGAACGGCTTTCCGGCAGGTCAATGACTGGTACCTTCCGAACGCGTGATTTTATTCCATACATTGTATTTCCCGACCGGTTTTTTTGCCGGAATGCGTTTGATCTCCTTCAGCGTTTTCGTGTCGATCACAATCAGGGCGCCATCCATCTCCCACAGGCTGGCGAGGGCGTAGCGTCCGTTCCGCGTGAATTCGACGTGCGCCAGCGTCTGCCCCGGCTCAGCCCGGAACTCGTGGACGACCTTGAGCGTCTGTTTGTCGATGACTTGCAGCACGTTCCTGTTTTCCTTGCTCATCATCGAGTCGGTGAAGGCGTAGCGGCTTTTCTCGTGACTGCGCAAAAAGAAGCCGGGACCAAGCGTCTTTATCCTTTCAATGATCTCGTAAGTGCCCAGATCGATCACAGTGACCAGCCCTTCGTTCAGGTTGGGCGAGGCCATCACGGTGCGCAGTTTGCCTGCCGGGTCCGTCCACTGCCAGGTAATGCCCGAGCCCAGGTGCGGCATGCCCGGCAGATCAAGGTCGGCCACCTTTTTCCGGCCGTCGAGGAAGATCACCTGCCCCTTTGTCGCCGAACGTGATGCGCCCAGGATTTCCGCATAGCTTTGGGTAAAGAAGAAGTCGTCGAGATAGTCCGTGAGCAGTGTCCGACGCGGATTGAACAGCGCCGGCTTGAAGTCGCCTTCCTTGTACTGGAAGTCATGCACCAGACCATCGGCAACCGGTTCCGCATTGGGGTCGTAGCTGATTTCCCAGACTTCGGGAACGTCCTTGAGTGCGGCGACAAAGCTTTTGCGCGGGGCGGCATCGTAGACCGCCGAGACCCGCGACGTCTTGCCACCATTGACGCTGACGGTCGGGATTATCTTGTGCAGGCTAAGATCGCTGGCGTCAAGAACGACCAGGCTGTGCGGCAGGTAGTTGGCCACCATCACCCATTTGCCGTCGCCGGAAACAGCCGCATTGCGGGTGTTCAGGCCGGCGCGGATTTCCGAAATGACGGTCAGGTTGTAGAGGTCAAACTTGGTGATCCAGCCGTCACGCGATGCGAAGTAGACGAAACGCCCGTCCGGCGAAAACTTCGGTCCGCCGTGCAGCGCATAACGGCTGGGGAAGCGATACAGGCGCTTGAACTTGTCGCCATCAAGGATCGATACGTGATGGTCGCCGGTTTCGACGAGCACGAAAAGATTGAGCGGATCGACACCTTGGAGTGCTTTTGATGGACGCTTGGGCAGTTTGCTGAGGTCGGCATTGATGATGTGCGAGGCACGGATTTGTGACTCTTCCCAGACCGGTGCCGGATCGGCGCGGGTGTAAATCCAGTCGACGAGTTGCTGCGCTTCTTCCTTCTTCAGACGGTCGGAAAATCCCGCCATCTGTGTGGCCACACGGCCGTTCAGAATGACATCAAGCGCGTCCGGCTTGCGCAGGCGTTCCAGATTTTCGGGCAGTAGCGCGGGGCCGATACCGCCAAAGCGATCCTCGCCGTGGCAGGCGGTGCAGTGTGCCTTGTAGAGTTCGCCGGTTTCGGCCGATTGGGCGAGAGATGCCGTGCCGGCAAGCACTATCGCGAGGCAAAAGGCAGAAAGCCATTGGCGAAAATTCATCAAGTGCTCCTGATTTTGATGTAAGGGGATAGCGTCACTCGCTCGCCACCGGGAGTGACGCCAATTTCCTGGTCGTCGAGGTAGCAGCCCGGATCTTCGGCCCAGGGGTCGCCGGTCAGTTGCAGGGCGCGAACGCGGGTGTTGCCGTTGCAGATATCAACGTGCCGGCATTCGCCGCAGCGTCCGGAGACGCTGCGCGGAGATTGCTTGAGCCCGGCCATCACCGGGTCTGAAGTATCCAGCCATATCTCGGAGAAGGCGCGCTGCCGGACGTTGCCGAGCGTGTGATGCCACCACATGGTGTCTGGATGCACGTTGCCGAGGTTGTCGATATTGGCCACGTTGACGCCGGAGGAATTGCCCCCCCACTGGGCCAGCCTGGCGCGGATAGGTTCAGCTTTGTCTGGGAAATGCTTTTGCACCCAGTAGAGGAAATAGACCCCGTCGGCGTCGTTGTTGCCGGTGGTAAATTCCTTGTTCAGACCGCGTTGCTCATAGTCCCAGCAGGTGTTGAAGAGCAGATCCATGGCCCACCGTGTCAGTTGGTGCTGGGCATCGTCCTTGCGGTTCGTGTTGCCACGTCCGGCATAGTTGAGGTGCGAGAAGTAGAAACGGTCGATGCCTTCCTCTTCGACCAGTTTCAGCAGCCTGGGCAAGTCGTGCGCGTTGTCCTGCGTCATCGTGAAGCGAACACCAATTTTCAGCCCCAGTTCGCGACACAGGCGGATGCCTCGAAGAGAAGCCTCAAACGCGCCGTCCATGCGGCGGAAGCGGTCGTGGGTTTCCATGATGCCGTCGAGTGAAATGCCGACATAGTCAAAATCGCACCCGGCGATGCGATCAATATTTGAAGCATCAATCAGCGTACCGTTGGTCGAAAGCCCAACGTAAAACCCCATCGCCTTCGCGTGTCTGGCGATGTCGAAAATATCCGGCCGCAGCAACGGTTCGCCTCCGGACAGGATGAGTACAGGAACGCGAAAGCGCTTGAGATCATCCATCACCGTGAAGACCTCGTCGGTGCTCAGTTCGCCGGGGAAATTCTTGTCGGCCGAAATCGAATAGCAGTGCTTGCAGGTCAGATTGCAGCGCCGGATCAGATTCCAGATCACCACCGGTGCCGGCGGAGGGCGTTTGGGTCCAGGCGGCGTTGGGACCGAAATTTCCTGCATGTATTGCGAAATACGGAACATGGGCGGGCTCAATCGGGAGATGGATTGATTTAATCCGACTCGGTGTCGCCAAGCATTGACGTACATCAAGCCTGGCACGCATTGCCCTTGGGGACAATCAGGCTCGCATCCCGGTTTCTTCACCGCCTGTCAGATGGTCGGAGACGGCCGTCAATAAATGGTCGGTGACATGCCTTCGGCAGAGCCCTATCTGCACGCATTTCACGAGGTCGGCCACTGCTCCGGATTCCCGGACTGTCAGTATCTCGCCGCTTTTGCAGACAGTCGTACGGATGCAAGCAAGCCGGAGGATGCTAACTACTTCAACGACCCGCGCGGCACCGT
>JANNNT010000322.1:0-3255 GCA_031398685.1 Rhodocyclaceae bacterium
GGTCGAACGCGGTGCGGCAACGTAAAAAGGAACGCCGGCTTCGCGCGCGGCCAGCGCTTTCAGGTAAGTGCCAACCTTGTTGGCCGCGTCGCCATTAGCCGCGATGCGGTCGGCGCCGACGATCACTGCATCAACGTTGCCATTGGCCAACAGCAGCCCGGCGGCGTTGTCGGCGATAAGCGTGTGTGGAACGCCGTGCTGATTGAGCTCCCATGCCGTGAGTAGTCCCTGATTGCGCGGCCGGGTTTCGGAGACCCAGACGTGGATGTCGATTCCCGCATCAAAGGCGGCATAGACCGGCGCCAGTGCCGTGCCGTAATCGACGGTCGCCAGCCAGCCGGCGTTGCAGTGGGTCATGATGTTCAGGCGGCTGCGTTTCTTTGCGAGCGGGCGCAGAAGCTCAAGTCCGTGCTCGCCAATGCGTCGGCAGTGGGCAACGTCCTCCTCGGCAATCACCCCGGCTTCCATCCAGGCGGCCTGCGCACGCTGTGCCGGCGCCAGCGGCGTGAGATGGGCCTGCATGCGCGCGAGTGCCCAGCACAAGTTGACGGCGGTCGGGCGGGTGGCGGCGAGCATCGCGCTGGTGTCGGCCAGCGTCGCGTCGTCGGCGTTGCGAGCCAACGCCAGAGCGAGTCCATAGGCGGCGGTAACGCCGATCAACGGCGCGCCGCGCACCTGCATGCTGCGGATCGCATGCGCCGCATCCTCTGGCGTGGTCAGGCGCAGGGTGCGGAAGTCGTGCGGCAGGGCAGTCTGGTCGATGATCTCGACGGTACGTGTATCAGCGATGGGGCGGATGGTTCGGGTGGGGATGTTGTTGATTTTCATGGTCGATATTTTAACAGCCGGCACCGCGCCGCAATCGTCTGCGTCTCTCTTCTGATCGTGTTGCGGCAAGAGATCGGGGCTGGTCGGACTATTTCTCTGAAAAATTTGTGTAAGAAATTGCCCCATGCCGCGACTAAAGGATCAGCAGGCCGTGATTTACGCGTGACTGCCGTTAGCTGTATGCAACCAACCCCACAAAGGAGATTCACCATGAACAAAACGATGACTGTCGCTTCGCTTGCCTTTGCCCTTGGCACCGCCTTGACGGTAGCGGCCACTCCAGTTGCTGCCCAGGACAAGATGGCCGACAAGGAAAAATGCTATGGCGTGGCCATGAAGGGAAAGAACGACTGCAAGGCCGGGGCGGGTACCTCCTGTGCCGGAACGTCGAAGGTCGACTATCAGGGCAATGCCTGGACGCTGCTCCCCAAAGGGACTTGCGAGAAGACCGCCTCGCCGACGTCGTCGACCGGTTTCGGACAACTTATGGAGTTCAAGGAAAAAAAGGTCTGAAAAAAGCCTGAAAAACCCCCGATTGCACCCGACTGATACGGAGCGCCTGCCATGACGACAGTGATCGACCATCTGACGATCAATGCGGGCGCTCTGCCGGCGCGCAGCGGCCTGGGCCTTAAGCCGGAGCACTTTCGCGCGATCCTGGAAACGCGCCCCGACCTGGGGTTTTTCGAGATCCATGCCGAGAACTACATGGTCGATGGCGGCCCCTTTCCCCACTACCTGTCGCAAATCCGCCGTCACTATCCGCTGTCGATCCACGGCGTTGGTCTTTCAATCGGTGGCGAGGCGGCGCTCGACGAAGATCATCTGGATCGCCTGGCTGCTGTGCTCGAACGTTATGAGCCGCAGTCATTTTCAGAACATCTGGCCTGGTCGAGTCATGGCGAGGCCTTCCTCAACGACCTTCTGCCAATGCCCTATGACCGCGCGACCCTGTCCCGAGTTTGCGATCACATCGACCGCGTGCAGGAAAAGCTCCAGCGACGCATGCTTCTTGAGAACCCGGCGACGTATGTCGAGTTTTCCGCCTCCACGCTGACGGAAACCGCCTTCATCAGCGAGGTGATCCAGCGTACCGGCTGTGGCCTGTTGCTCGACGTAAACAATGTCTACGTCTCCTGTATCAATCACGGGCGCGATCCGCAGGCCTGTATCGACGCGTTGCCGCTGGCGGCTACCGGAGAAATCCATCTGGCCGGCTTTGCCCGCGATACCGATGCCGGGGGTGACGAACTGCTGATCGACAGTCACGGCACGCCGGTTGCCGAGGCCGTCTGGGCGCTTTACCGTTATGCCCTGCGGCGTGTCGGTCCGGTCGCCACGCTGATCGAACGCGACAACAACATCCCGGCTTTCGAGGTGCTGCTTGCCGAGGCGCGAAACGCCGAAAGCATGCTGCGGACAACAACCTGCGCCGGAGCGCCGGCATGAGCCGTCAAGCGTGTTTTGCCGAGGCCTTGCTCGACCCCCAGCAGCCCTGTCCACCGGGTTTGACGACCTGGAACGGCTCCGATCCGGCACGCCGCTTTGCGGTCTATCGCAACAATGTCATCGTCTCGCTCGTCGATGCCCTGGCGGACACTTTTGCCGTTACACAGGAACTGGTCGGCGAGACATTCTTCCGGGCCATGGCCCGATTGTTTGCTTCCGCCCATCCGCCGACCTCGCGTTTCATGGCGTTTTATGGCGAGGCGTTTCCCGACTTTATCGAGAACTTCCCGCCGGCCGCTGGGGTTCCCTACCTGGCCGATATGGCGCGGTTTGAATTTTTGCGCGTTCGCGCCTATCACGCGGCCGATGGGGTGCCGGTGGCGACCGCGCAGATTGCCGCCGCACTGGCCGACGCGACAGTGTTGCCGTCACTGAGTCTTGCCTTGCACCCCTCGGTTGGCGTGCTGAAATCTGCGGCTGCCGTAGTTTCGTTGTGGGCCGCGCACCAGGGGGCGGGTGATCTCTCATCTGTCGTTCCCGATACACCGGAAACGGCGCTGGTCCTGCGCAATGGGCTCGATGTGGAGGTGATGGAGATTCCGTTGGCGGCCGGGGTATTCGTCGACGCGCTGCTACAGGGCGCGCCGCTGGGCGTGGCAGTTGAAGCCGCAGGGCAGGTTGATGGGGATTTCAATCCGGCTACGCCGCTTGGCCTGCTCATTCAGAAGGGCGCCGTAACGGCTTTGTATTCGTTGAGGAGAACACCATGACCGATGCCGTCGCAAAACCAATTGCGGAACCGTCGTCCTTTATCCCCCGAATCGCCGGCCTCGTTTCCGGTCTCGGCGGACTCTTTTCGCACATCCCCCATTCGCTGATTGCGCTGATCGGGCGTTTCTCGATCGCCGCGGTGTTCTGGAAGTCCGGGCAGACCAAAATCGAAGGTTTTGCCATCGATATCGTCTCTGGAGAGTTCAC
>JANNNT010000326.1:0-7839 GCA_031398685.1 Rhodocyclaceae bacterium
TTTCCGCTTCGAAAGTCGTCTTTGAAGAAACGTTTGTTGCTGGTTGGTGAAGACCTTACGTCATTCGCAGGTGTTTGACGCGGGGGCCTGAGCGGCCATCCCTGAACACGAAACGAAAGTGGCGAGCCTTACCCCCGGCACTCGCAGTAAATGGCTGTGGCTGCTTCCTTCCGGACCTGACCAGATTCACCACCCTGCAATGCGGGGAGACCCGCCGAAACGAATGTTAGCACAACCCCGCCGGGCAACGCGATTTACGTTAGCGGTCATCCAATGAGCCGGAACGCCTCCCGCCCGGTCAGTGCTTGAGATCTTCCTTGCCCTCAACGCGATACAGTGCCGGATTCACGATGCTGGCCAGCTCACAATACATGTACTTAATGCGGTATAAAACCATGATGCCGCCGGTAATCGGCATGCAGGCATAGAGCCACTTCTTCGACATGGCGAACGCTTCCAACGAGGCCGAGTCGGATATGCTCATGCCCTCTCGAACAGCGCGATTGATTCCACATGCGAGGTATTGGGGAACATGTTGACCACCCCGGCTCCACGCAAGCAATAGCCTTTTTGCTTGATGAGTATGGCCGCATCGCGCGCCAGCGTTGCCGGATTGCATGACACATAGATGATGCGGAGCGGCCCATCTGCGCCAATCGAATTCACCAGTTCCACCGCGCCTTCACGCGGCGGGTCGATCAGCATCTTGTCAAAGCGACCGAGCGCGGCCAGTGTTTCCGTTGTTGCCTCGAACAGGTTGGCGACGCCATACTCGACCTGTGCGTCCAGGCCATTGGCAGCGGCGTTTTCAGCGGCCCGACGCACGAGATCGGCACTGCCTTCGATGCCAACGACCCTGGCGCCAGAACGCGCAATCGGCAGCGTAAAGTTGCCCAGTCCGCAGAACATGTCGGCAATCCGTTCATCCGGCTGCGGATCGAGAAGTGCCAGCGCACGACGCACCAGGACGCGGTTAATGGCAAAATTGACCTGCGTAAATTCGGTGGGCGAGAAGAAGTGTTCGATGTCGAAATCGGGCAATCGATAGGACAACTTCGGCCCGTCCAGCGGATAAAAACGGTAGGCACTGGCCGGTCCATGCGGTTGCACGTAGAACACCACGCTGTGCCGGTCGGAAAATGCCCGCAGCAGGGCCTCGTCGGCGGCATTGAGCGGCGCCGTGATACGTAGCACCAGCGCTGTCATGTGCTCGCCTACGGCAACTTCAATCTGCGGCAGCGCCCTGTTGATCGACAAAGCCGTGACCAGATCACGTAACGGCACCAGCAACGCGGAGACATGTGGCGCCAGATTGGGGCACTGGCGCAAATCGGCAACGAAGCTGCTCTTGCGCTCATGAAAACCGACCAGTGCGCCACCATTTCTGGGCAGCATATGCACCGACAGACGCGCCCGCAGGCGATAACCCCACGCCGCGCCGTAAATTGGCGCATAAAGCTGTTCGGCCTTGACCCGCCCCAGATGCCAGAGATTGGATTCGAGAACACGCTGTTTGGCCGCCACCTGCGCTGCCGGGTCAAGATGCTGCATGCTGCAACCGCCACACACGCCGAAATGCGGACACCTGGGTGCCACCCGATTTGGCGAAGCCTTTAGGATGCGTTCAGTGCGTGCCACCTCATAGGTCGACTTTTTCCGGAAACTGACGTACTCGACACGCTCACCCGGCAGGGCGCCTTCGACGAAAATCGTCTTGCCCTCAAGCCGTGTAATTCCACGCGCCTCGTGATCCAGCGATTCAATGGTTCCGGTCGGCATGGCACTTCCCTGAGAGAAAACGCGCCATTTTAGCCGGCTAGGGCTGTTCGGTGGGATCGGCGGGACAATAGCGCCCCACCAGCATTTGCCGCTTGCTGGCGAAACCACGTCGCTTTTTCACGGCGAACCGTGCAGCGATCAAGGCTTGGCGCACGCTCCCGGCAACCGACCAGGTGGCCAGTGTTGCTCCGGGTGCGGCAAGACGCGCCAGAGAACGGCACAGCAAAGGTGACCACAACTCGGGATTTTTGGCCGGAGAGAAGCCGTCCAGATAGAAGGCATCGACCGACGCTTCGAGCCTGGGCAACTCTTCGACAGCGTCGCCGAACACCAGCCTGAGGATTAGCCGACCCCCCTCAAGTTCAAGTCGATGCTCACCTCGGACCAGCGGCGGCCAGTACCGGCGAAGTTCTGCGGCGATCAGCGCGAACTCAGGCCACGCCGCATGGGCACGCGCCAGATCGTCTGCACAAAACGGATGCTTCTCAAGCGAAACAAAATGCAGTTCACGGCAACGCTGCGGGTCGTCCCGCCAAGCCAGCCAGGTTGCAAGAAAGTTGAGCCCAAAGCCAAAGCCAGTTTCCAGAATGACGAAGCGGCCCCTGCTCTGCCATCGCTCCGGAAGACCGTTCCCGTCAATGAAGACGTGCTGGGCTTGAGCGTGCCCGCCGGCTACCGAGTAATAGATATCGCCGTAGCTTTCTGAAACGGGGGTTCCGTTGGCATCAACGGTCAGGTGGGCTGGTTCGAGTTTCATCAGTAGTGAGTTTTCCGGATCACAGAGCCCCATGGCCCCCTACACAGACGAACTGGGCGTCAGGATGGCGACTGACGACTTCGGCACCGGTTATTCCTCGATGAGCTATCTCAAGCGCTTTCAGACCTACAAACCGAAGATTGACCAGTCGTTTGTGCGCGAGCTTTCTTCCGACCCGGTGGGCGAAGCGATTGTCACGGCCATCGTCAACCTGGCGCGCAGCCTGGGCATGAAAACCATCGCCGAAGGGGTCGAAACAAAAGAACAACTGGATTTCCTGCGCACAAGGGGCGGCGATGAAATTCAGGGGTATTTCTTCAGCAACCCCCTGCCCGCAGGAGAGTTCGAGGCGTTCGTGCGTAATTGCGGACTGCCGCAGGGCTAAACGCGCCAACTACTACGGCACATTCAGCCCTGCCTTTAAAACGCTCGAATCAAGTTGTTTTGAAACCCAGAGCTTTTTGCAGTTGCTCCAGCGCCGCTGGATCTTCAATTGTTGTCAGGTCTCCCGGATCACGCCCTTCGGCCAAGGCCTGAATGGAACGACGCAGCAGCTTGCCGGAACGGGTTTTCGGTAGCACCGTCAGGAAGTGCACGCGACTTGGGCGGGCAATCGCACCCAGACTGTCGTCCACCTGCTTGAACACGGCCTTCTCCAGCGCAGCGCGTAGTTCCGGTGTAGCAATCGAGGCGCCATCCTTGACCACTGCAAAGGCCATCGGCATCTGACCTTTCAACGCATCAGCAACACCGACCACCGCCACTTCGGCAATCGCCGGATGCCCCTGAACCGCCTCCTCGATCTCGCGCGTTCCAAGGCGGTGGCCAGCGACGTTGATCACGTCGTCGGTACGGCCCAGGATGTAGTGATAGCCGTCCTTGTCCTTGATTCCCCAATCGAACGAGGAATAGACCTGCGGCTCTCTGAACAACGAGAAATAGGTTGAAACAAAACGGTCATCATCGCCCCAGACCGTCGACAGACACCCCGGCGGCAACGGCGGAATAATGCCGACGATACCTTTTTCATCCGCATCGCAGATCGTACCGTCTTCCCTGAAAATTCTGAGGTTGTAGCCATAGACCGGAAAGCTCGGCGTGCCGTAGCGGATCTCGGTTTTTTCGATGCCGGGCATGGCGGCGAGAATGGGCCAGCCGGTTTCGGTCTGCCAGTAGTTGTCGATCACCGGCAACTTGAGTTCGCCCATGATCCACTGGTGCGTCGGCTGGTCGAGTGGTTCGCCGGCCAGGAACAGGTGCTTCAGGCTCGACAGATCGTACTTGTGCATGTACGCCGCGTCGTATTTCTTCAGCACCCGTGCGGCAGTTGGCGCCGAAAACATGACATTGACCTTGTATTTCTCGACGATCTGCCACCAGATACCCGGATCGGGGCGAAGCGGCGTGCCTTCGTACATGATCGTACACATGCCTGCAATCAGCGGACCATAGACAATATAGGAATGACCAACGACCCAGCCAATATCGGAGGTGGAGAACATGGTCTCGCCCTCGCCACCGCAGTAGATGTGCTTCATCGACGCCGCCAGCGCCACGGCATAACCCCCGGTGTCGCGCTGAATACCCTTCGGTTTGCCGGTCGTTCCCGAGGTATACAGGATGTAGGACGGTTCCGAGGACTCAAGCCAGGTTATCGGGACTTCGACGTCCATGAACTGCTCACGCAACGTAGCGTAGTCGACGTCCCGACCTTCAACCTTGCTGAACTCCTTGTCGAGTCCGCGATCAATCATCAGCACTTTGGCCGGTTTGTGTGTGGCCAGCGAAATGGCGTCATCAAGAAGATGTTTGTAGGGTACGGCCTTGCCGCCACGCATGCCGGCGTCCGCAGAAACCATCAGCTTGGGCGTGGCGTCATCAATACGGATGGCCAGCGAACCGGAAGCAAAACCACCGAACACCACCGAGTGAATGGCACCAATCCGGGCGCAGGCCAGCATGGCAAACGTGGCCTCGGGAATCATCGGCATGTAGATCAGCACGCGATCACCCTTGCCAACTCCCAGACTCTGCATGGCCGCGGCCATGTGCATGACTTCCTTCTTCAACTCGGCGAAGGAATAGACGATTTCACTGTCCGTTTCGGTCGAAATAAAGACCATGGCCCGATCATTCGGGCGTTTGGCGGCATGACGATCCACCGCGTTGTAGCAAAGATTGGTTTCGCCGCCGACAAACCACTTGGCAAACGGCGGGTGGGAAAAATCGAGCGTCTTCGTAAAAGGTGTGTGCCAGTCGATCAGTTTGGCCTCTTCCGCCCAGAAGGCATCCGGGTTGTCGAGGGAATATTGGTGAAACGCCTTGATTGTTGTCATAAACTTTCCTTGTTGCTGATACTTGGTGCCCTGCACTAATGGAAACTAATCCTGTCCGACGTCTTTTTTCTCCCGCGCCGGATCAAGCAATCTCTTTTCAATATCTGCCATGGGCAGACCCAACGTGTATTCCCGATCCAGCAGTTTCAGTAGCGGCCATACCTGGCTAGCGAGTTCCGCCAAGTGTGGCACAACCTCACTCTCGTGCCCCGACTTGACCAAGGCAATCGCCAGATCAATCCTGGGGGCAGCCACTGCAACTGGAAGCTGTTCCACAGCACACGCAATAACCCGGTTGCCCCCCGCTTGCTGCGCCGCTTTCAACCGTGCGCCAGCCAGTTCGATCAGCGCACCGGCAGAAGTCACTGCATCCATAGGGCTATTGCTGACACCAACACTTACCGACAAGTTCAAACGCTGCCCATGTGCGGCGATATTCGCCACATGAATCGCTTCGCGCAAACGGTTGCCGAAAGACTCACACGCCGGATGGGGTGTTCCGGGCGAGATGACCACCAGCTGGCTACCGGCAAAGTGCCCCAGACTGTCCTCCTTGCGGATTTTGCTGGCCAGCATGGTGATAAAACGGTGTTGCAACTGCTTTACAACGTCAGCGCCGTGCTCTTCGCGTAATGTGCCGAAGTGATCAAAACCCACCACCATGGCACTGACTTCTCCGCCGTGCCTCATGGCGTGGGACATGGCTTGCGCCGCCTGCAACTCGATGTACTTGCGGGTAAAAAGTCCCGTTTCCGGGTTCTGGACATGCTGTTCGAGGTTTTCCTTGAGCTCGCTCTGCGCCTGTGCAAGCTTGAGCAGCGAATCGATACGCGCCAACAGTTCAGCTCCGCCCGTTCCCCGGTTGATGAATTCAGAAGCGCCATGCTGCTTGGCTCGTTCCAGCGCCGCATCGTTGTCGCCGGAAATCATCAGCATCGGCATCTGGGCAAGACGCGTCAGCCGAGAGGAACGCACTCGAACCAGCAAGCCATTGCCGTCAAGCACCGGCAGGGACAACGAGCAGATCACCAACTGGATGGAATGATCAAGAACCAGCACCTGCCAGGCCGCCTCACCATCGGCCTCCTCGCGGGAATCGTAGTGATCGCGAATGTGCTTGCTGATCATCGCGCGCACCATGCGCGACTCGTCAACAATCAATACACGGGGCAACTGGGTCTGATTTTCCATGCGTTACTCGGTCCGTAATCACGCTGCTGCTCTAAGCACCGGCCAGTTCTACAACGACTCGGCCGCGTGTTTTTCCTTTTAGAAAACTGTCGAAAGCACCTGGCAACTCGTCAAAGCTGATCGTATGTGTCATTTCGATCAAATTTCGTGGGCGCAGATCACTCACCAGCCGCTGCCAGACAAGGCTGCGGTAAGGTGCGCGAATGTAACCTGAATCAATCCCGAGCAGGCACACACCGCGCAGAATAAAAGGCATCACCGTCGTATTGAGCGAAGCACTCGCCGCCATGCCAATACTGGCTATTGTTCCACCCTGCTTCATGGTGCTGGCAATCCAGGCCAGCACCTCACCACCCAGATTATCTACGGCTCCCGCCCAGAGTGCCTTGTCGAGCGGTCGAATTCGCGAAAGATCAAGCGCCGAGCGATACATAACTTCGGCCGCGCCCAATCGCTTGAGGTAATCAAACTCGGCTACCTTGCCGGTCAAGGCTGTCACCTGATAACCCAGCCCGGCCAGCATGTCCACCGCCAGCCCGCCTACCCCACCCGTCGCCCCGGTCACGATAAGCGGCCCCTGGTCTGGCGCCAAACCGTTTTCCTCCATGCGGACAATCGCTAGTGCGGCAGTAAACCCTGCTGTACCCAGGGCCATTGCTTCAAGAAGGCTGAGTCCGGCAGGCAGAGGTACAACCCAGTCAGCGGGCACACGCGCAAACTCTGCAAACCCCCCATGGTGCGCTACGCCAATATCGAAACTGGTCGCAATCACCTGATCGCCGGGCTTGAAGCGCGAATCCGTGCTTTTTTCGACAATTCCGGAGAGATCAATGCCGCCGACACAGGGGAAGCGGCGAATGATGCGTCCGGCACCGGTGGCCGCCAGAGCGTCCTTGTAGTTGACACTGGAATAAGCCACCCTGATCGTCACCTCGCCAGCGTCAAGCTGCTCTTCATTCATGGTGACAAAAGCGCCCTGCGTCCGGCCTTCCACTTCTTCGATCAGATAAGCCTTAAAGGGGCTCATGAGCACTCCTTGCGTTGATTACAATTTTTCTGACGGTACGACAAAAGTAGACGTGGGCAAGCCACATTCGCCGATTATAAGCACAAAACCATGCCGTCTACAGTTATCTAGGGAACTTACGTGAAAATTACAAATACACTATAAATCATGCGGTTACGCCATGGCGCTAGCGCACGGGCGCCACAAGAACGCCCGAAAAGGTTTACAGGCGGCGATTTTTCTTTTAGATTGCTGCCCATGTATTGTAAAAAAATCGTCACAATTCTGCTCAGCGCTGCCGCGATCTCTCTAACCGGGGTTGGCGCAGCACAAGCGACCGAACAACAGCAAAGGCTCAGTGATGAGCCTTCTCCGTTTGAGCGTTACACAAGCAACGCAAAGGATCTGGTCCTCAAGGGGTTGGAACTGGTCGGCATCAATTATCGCTTTGGCGGTACCGATCCTGACAGTGGACTCGACTGCAGTGGCTTCGTCCAAGTTGTGTTCAAGGACGCCGTCGGCATGCTTTTGCCGCGCACAGCCAAGGAGCAAAGCCAAATTGGCAACATCATCGACAAAAAAGAGCTCAAACCCGGCGATCTCGTGTTTTTCAACACCATGCGTCGCGCCTTCTCCCATGTCGGCATCTACCTGGGCGACAACCGCTTCATGCACGCTCCGCGTACGGGTGCGGAAGTCCGGGTTGAGGACATGAGCCAGGGCTACTGGGTCAAGCGCTATAACGGAGCGCGCCGCGTCGTAGAACGCTG
>JANNNT010000345.1:0-8280 GCA_031398685.1 Rhodocyclaceae bacterium
GACGGTGACCTTGATGGCGTTCTTCTTGGCTTTCTGGAACTCTTCGGCAACGGCTTCGGTGATCGGGTACACCGTCGAGGAACCGTCGACCTTGATCACCTGCGCCTGGGCCGCGTGGCTACCCAGCAGGGCGAGACCGGCAACGGCCAGGGCGGAAAATGTTTTTGCATGCTTTGACATGGAGAATCCTTCACAGAGTGGGTCGAGACAACGGGGTAAAGATTAGCCTCCGATTGTTACAGCCCGATGACGGGGCGAAATAATCTGGTGCTGAGGGAAAGCCCCCGAAATTGAGGTTTTTCGCCGTGGACGCCCTATCGCCGTAGTCGATTATCTGGATCTGTACATCAAAGCGGCCTCTATCGGGCACAAATCTGATCGCTTGAAAGACGCATCACACATCCATTAATGCAATCTTCCGAGCCTTGAGCGTCGGCAACTCCAGATCAAGGGCATGACATATTCTGTCCATCAACTCGCGTGGCGTTTTAGAAATGACTTCATGTGGAATGCTGAAATTGTCGACCAGACGATCATAGTCCTCGAAGCCGTAAGAGACGACAAACGGGTGCATTCCCGCCATGATTGCAGCCGCATAGTCTCGATACTCATCCCCACAGGCAAACGAACGTGACGGGTTGATACCGAACTGCTCACGTATCGCTCTAAAGTGTGGCGCCTTATCTTCCCCCAAAGGAATACAGGAGAGAAAATCCAGCTGGCCGCTGTCGATACTGTGCCGCTCCAAAACCAGCCTTACGGTTTCTTCTGGGTCGATGGTGACATTGCGGGACACGATACCCACCCGGATGTCGGGGGTGTCGATCAGAACCTGCAACAATGACGCCACGGCGGGAAATACTTGAGCCTCACTCCGGTAAATCTCGGTGAGGGTATGTTTCAACCTTTTGCGATTCTCTTTATTGAGTTGGCGACGCAGGTTCTTGGGGAACTCGCGGAGTCCGCCCAGATACTTGAGCAGTTTTCGCCGCCGCTGGAAGCGATGCAGATCGCCGATATCCATTCCGTGTCGCTCGAACGCGAGTTCGACTGCATAAAATGAGTCGATCAGCGTACCGTCAACATCGAAAATAACCAGGCGGTCTTTACTGCCGTACATCGTCAGAGAGTCTCACAAAAATGGGCCGTACCCATTTTACGAATCTAATCGTTCGGTGTTACCACCTCATTACAACCCGCTCATCACCGTGCCAAAGAGTAAGTGAGCATCGCTGATCTACTTCAGGGTTCCACTCGATTTCGTTTCGGCTTTTCCGGCGCAAGCAGCGACGGCCTTTGCAACTCTCTGGAATGCCACTCCGTCATCTCCCGGCAATACACCTCGCCGATAATTGGGTCCAGATCAGACGAGAATTGCCAGCCATGATAAGAAAAGCCGTTACATTGATGCGCGACTACGCCATGTGGGTTCGCCGACTGCCCCAGGCCACAGGATTCATGTTCGCTGCCCGGACGCCCTTGGGACGTTCGCTCAAGATTTTTCTCTTCGGCGTCGGCGTCGTCTTGCCCCTGGGTTCGCTGATTTGGGTTGTTCTTTTTTGGCATGGCAGTAGCGCCGTCAGGCCCGAATGTTCAGGAATGAACGGCAGGTAGTCCTCAGCCACGCAATCCAGGCAATGAGGATCGACAGACCCGCTGCAATTAACCTGAACTCTTTCCTGTCTGCTGACAACCAACAGCGTCCACATCAGTCTGTCGCTGTGGGAGCGAAGCGGCCGCTCCAGCCCTGCGTTTCAATGTGCAGCTGGTTTGAGACGAGACGACGCATGGTAAAAACGCCGCCGTTGGCAAGTGCGAGACTTAGCATCCAATTGGCAGCTGGGCCCAAGCTAATCTGCTCTTTGCTCATCCGCACCTCGAGATCAACGCCGGTTTTGCAGATGACCCCGGAGATTTCAGCCCACAGGCCTTCGCCGGTTTTCATGAATTCGAGCGACAGTGCACCATTTCGTTCGATGATCGACACCACGAGCGGCTTGCCGTCGTCCATCGAGACTTCAGCCCACCGGCTAGAAAACAAGGGATCGCCGACCAGAATGCGGAGCGCTCTGATCGTCGATACACAGTCTGGAGCGTCATGTGCATGAACACTGAGCGTGAGCAGGAGCAACAAGATCGCGATGCATGGACCGCGCATGGTCGCAGACAGAGAAAAACCACAGCATGCCCACTTGATGTTACCGCTTGCTTACAACGCTTCCGGGTATCAGTCACCGTACAAACCGTGGTTCCTGGCACTAACCGGTGTTTTAACTCTGCGGCTACCAAGGCGTTTGACCGAATCTCGGACCACCAGTCTGCCGCCCAGCAACAGATTGCTGCTGGGCCCATCCGGGCGAGACATGCGTTGCTGTAACAAACGCAACGCTTCCTGACCGAGTTCATCGCGCGGCACATGTACGGAGGTCAGTGGTACATCGTGAATTTCTGCCAGATTGAATCCATCCATGCTCATGATGGAAACGTCATTGGGAACTGATAAGGCGAGTTCCTCCAGTGCTTCCAGCGCCCCTACCGCCATAAAATCCCCTCCGGCCAGAATCGCGGTCGGATACTGCTCGCGAAATCGCGTTGAAAAATAGACGGTAATCGCCTCCCTCGCTTCTTCAGTACTGAAGCCCGATGTCGTTACCAGGTGGCGGTTGTCATCGAATGGCATGTTGTGATCGGCAAAGGCTTCACGAACACCTTCCAGCCGGCTTTCCATGGTCTTACGTCGCAGGCACATCAGGGTCAGAATCTCGCGATGCCCCTGTTCGATTAGATAGTGGGCGGAAAACTCGCCAATCAAGAGGTGATCAGGCGACACCATATCCAGCCGCATACTCCTGTCTCGGCAATTAACCAGCACACAGGGTTTTCCCATGTCGGCCGCAACTTCATGCACGTGAAGATCGTCGATGCCGATGATGATTGCCGTCTCGCAAGACGGATCACTTAATTTCTTCAGAAACAGCGCTACATCGCTGTTGTTTTCCTCGATTGCGCAGTAACTGATTCGTACATCATGCAACTCCACGGCGTTGCGTATTCCTTGCACCACCTTGTAGTAAAAGATGTCCGTGCGCACATCGAACGCCCGTGAAGGAGCGAAGACGGTTACGTTATTGAATAGCAGTCGCCCCGCCGACAGGTCGGCAAGCACGCCCTGCGCTTTGGCGCATTGCAGTACGGCCTGCTTGGCCCGGGCGCTGGTGTTCGATTTACCTGCCAGCACACGCGACACGGTACTGATCGATACGCCGGTCTGCGCCGCAATCTCACGGATTTTCAATTTTCCGCCCATGATCGCGCCCCTTTTTTAAAAAGAGAAAATGCAAATATTCTCATGCCTGAAAAAACATTATATTTCAATCAGTAAAAGCGTATTAGCTCAGTATTTTAGTTGCAGATGAAAATAATTCCAATGAAAGCGATTGATTACCACGCAGTGCGTTGCTATGTTTATAACACCAAGCCTGCTAACGCAGTCCGGGTTAGCGCATCAGCTTGATGCACAGCGGCCAGTCGAATCTGGCCTTGTTTTCATACCGATTTTTTATTGACACACCTTGGAGGGTTAAAAATGAAAATGAAACATCTCGGCCTGCTGGCCGGCCTTGTTCTGGCCTTTGGCACGCACTCCGCACTGGCGGTTGAAAAAATGCGTCTCGGACACGGCCTGCCCGAGGATCACGCTATACACAAGGCGGTAGTGAAGTTTGCCGATCTGGTCAAGGAACGCTCGAACGGCGAAATCGACATCAAGATCTTCGCCAATGGCGTGCTGGGTGGCGAGCGCGAAATGCTCGAGCAGGTGCAGAATGGCGTGCTGGAAATGACCAAAGCCAGCGCTTCGCCGCTGGAAACGTTCTCGGCGGACTACAAGGTGTTCAACCTGCCGTTTGTATTCCGTGATCGCGCCCATTTCTTCAGGGTGCTCGAAAGCCCGGTCGGCGAAGCTATCCTGGCGTCCTCGAAGAAGAGCGGATTTATCGGACTGGCCTACTACGACTCCGGTTCACGCAGTTTCTACGGCAAAAAACCGATCAATTCACCCGACGATCTGAAGGGTTCCAAGATCCGCGTGCAGCAGAGTCCGACAACGATCAAGATGATCCAGTCGCTCGGTGCGACGCCAACGCCAATGGCCTGGGGCGAAGTCTATTCAGCACTTCAGATGGGCGTTGTGGATGGTGCAGAAAACAACGTCACGGCGCTGACCAGCGGCCGCCATGGCGAGGTCTGCAAGTTCTACTCCGAAACCGAACACCAGATCGTTCCCGACGTGCTGGTCATGTCTGCCGTGCGCTGGGACGCGCTGAAGAAACCGCAACAGGAGATCATCAAGAAGGCGGCGATCGATTCGTTCGAGTACCAGAAGTCCTTGTGGGGCGCGTACGAGAAGGTCGAACGTGAGAAGTCGCTGGCGCTGGGCGTGAAATTCAATACGCCGAACAAGCAGGCCTTCGTCACCAAGGTCAAGCCGCTGATCGACGAAGAGCGCAAGAACGCGGCCATCGCCAAACTGCTCGACAGCATTGCCGCCGTCAAGTAACCCTTTGCTCCTTGATACGGGTGGTCGTCCGTTCGAATAGGACGACCACTTGAGGGAACGCTCATGAATACTCTGTTTCGCTTGAAGCAGCCGGTCGACCGGCTGCTGGAAGCCGTGCTGGTCTTCCTCTTTTTCACGCTCTTCGCCTGCGTAATCATTCAGGTTTTCACCCGCTACGTGCTCAACGATCCAGCGATCTTTACCGAAGAAGCCTCGCGCTTCGCCATCATCTGGCTGAGCCTGCTCGGCACCGCCTATGCCTGTGGACGGCTCGAACACATGGCTTACACCATGTTTCCAGACAAGCTCAGCGGCGGCAAACTGCTGACCCACATGCGTACCGTTGCCGTGATCGTTCTGCTGTTCGGCCTGACGGTCATGACTTACGGCGGCGGCATGCTGGTCAAGCGAGCGCTGCAATTCGAACAGCTTTCCGCCACGCTGGCGTTGCCCATGGGCTATGTCTACCTGTGCATCCCGATCAGCGGCCTGCTGATCGTCTTCTATCAAGCGCTGATCATCATGAAGCCGGAGCACTTCAAGGCCGCCGACGAAGTCGAGGCGGCGCTCGAACACATCGCCGAAGAAGAACGCAAGCTGGCCGAGGAAGGTATTCTGCTGAACCCATCGGAAACCACAGATCACGGGGGGAAAACATCATGATCGAACTCACCATCCTGGGCGTTGTTTTCTCCGCCCTGCTGTTCTACGGCGTGCCGGTCAGCTTCTGCATCGGCATTGCCACGCTGCTGGCACTGTTCAATGTCACCCCCGATATCTCCACCGCCTTCATCATCTCTGCGCAACGCATGACGTCCAGCCTGGACAGCTTCACGCTGGTAGCCATCCCGTTGTTCATCCTGGCGGGCGGCATGATGAACACCGGCGGCATTGCCCTGCGCCTTATCGACTTTGCCAAGGTCGTGGTCGGCTGGCTTCCGGGCTCGCTGGCGCACATCACCTGCCTGTCCAACGCCTTGTTCGGTGCCATCTCCGGCTCAGCCGTGGCCAGCGCTGCCGCTGTCGGTGCGACGCTTTCCCCGCTGCAACGCAAGGAAGGCTACAACATGCCGTTCTGTGCGGCAGCCAACGTCGCGTCCTCGCCTTGCGGGCTGCTGATTCCGCCGTCCGGCGCGCTGATCGTCTATTCGCTGATTTCGGGCGGTACGCCGGTGGATGTGCTGTTCGTCGCCGGTTACATTCCCGGCATCATGATGGCGGCCTCGGTCATGATGTGGATTGGCTGGAAGGCGTACAAGGGCGAAATGCCAACGACCGTGCACCGCTATTCGCTGAACGAATCGCTCAAGATCACGCTGCGCGCCATTCCTGCCCTGTTCCTGATCCTGATCATCATGGGCGGCATCATCGGCGGCATTTTCACCGCAACCGAAGCCGCGGGCGTCGCCGCGCTCTACACCTTCATTCTGGGGCGTTTCTTTTACAAGAGTCTGGGCTGGAAAGCACTGGTCAAAAGCACGCTGGATGCCGCCGTCGGCACCGCTGTAGTGATGCTGATGGTTGGCGTATCGATGACTATGTCCTGGCTTCTGGCCAGCACCGGATCAGCCAAGATGCTGGCCGATGCGATCGTCGGGTTTTCCGACAACCCCTATGTGCTGATGTTCCTGTTCAATATGCTGTTGCTGGTACTCGGCACTTTTCTCGACATCACACCGGGCCTGCTGATCTTCACCCCGATCTTCCTCCCGGTGGCCATGAAACTCGGCATCTCGCCAGTGCATTTCGGCATCATCATCACCTTCAATCTTTGCATCGGCATCGCCACCCCGCCTGTCGGCAGCACGCTGTTCGTTTCCGCGCGCGTTGCTCAAGTGCCGCTCAGCCAACTGACCCGACCGCTGCTGCCGATGTTTGCCCTGGAAATCATCGCGCTCTTCCTGGTCACCTATTTCCCGGCCCTCTCGCTGTGGCTGCCACAGGTCATTCTCGGCAAGACAGGTTGATTGATCAAAACGCCGACGAGGTAGCCCATTCGGTCCTTCTGGCGGCGGCATATTCCGCGGCCGCCAGAACACCCAGGCAACCATAACTGAACCGGGCAATGGTGTGGACCCCGCTGCCCTGCCAAGGAGTACATCATGTCCATGTCACGCAACCCGGTCTTTGCGCTCACGGCGCAGAAAGACAATCGGCTCTCGCTGCAAAGCCCCGAAGGGCACATCGCCCACATCTTCATTCTCGAAGAGGACATCGTTCGCGTCATGCTTTTGCCCAAGGGCGTTCTCCATTTTCCGCGAACCTGGGCCATTGCCCCGGGCGAGGAGGATGTCGACTTCACCGGCCGCGATCGTTTCGATCTCACCGGGTTTACGCTTCCCGACTACCGGCTCACGCAAACGGCCGATTCGCTGTGCATCGCCACGGAACGCATCCGCCTGAACATCGAACTGAGCGGTTTCTTCTGCCGCTGGGAATCCAGGGTGAATGGAACCTGGCATACGGCTGCCAGCGACCGCTCCACGCAGAGCTACAACTTCGGCTGGTGGGACGACAAGGTTTATCACTACCTGAAACGAGAACCGGACGAAATGTACTTCGGTCTCGGCGAGCGCGCCGGCGAATCCAACCGGATGGGGCAGAGCTATCGCATGTGCAATCTCGATCCGATGGGTTACAGCGCGCGCTCCACCGACCCGCTCTACAAGCACATCCCGTTCTACCTGACCTGGAAAAAAACCGCCGAGGTCGCCTTTGGCCTGTTCTACGACACTCTGTCCGACTGCACCTTCAACCTGGGCAAGGAACTCGACAACTACCACGGACACTACCGCTACTTTGTCGCCGACCATGGCGATCTGGACTACTACTTCATTGCCGGAAATACGCCCGCCGACGTCACCCGCCGCTATACCTGGCTGACCGGCCGGCCGGCCTTTACGCCTAAATGGGGCCTGGGCTATTCCGGCTCGACCATGACCTATACCGACGCCCCCGACGCGCAGGAGCGGATGAGCGAATTTCTCGACGGCTGCCGCACGCACGACATCCTCTGCGATTCGTTCCACCTGTCGTCCGGCTACACCTCGATCGGCGACAAACGCTACGTCTTCAACTGGAACCGGGAGAAATTTCCCGACCCGTCGGCCTTCGTTCAGCACTACCTGGACCATGGCGTCAGGTTATGTGCCAACATCAAACCCTGCCTGCTGCGCGACCACCCGCGCTTTGCCGAAGCCGCCGCGGCCGGATTGTTCGTCAGCGACCCGGACGGCCAGCCCACCCAGGTGCAGTTCTGGGACGAAACCGGTGCCTACCTCGACTTTACCAACCCGAAAACTTACGCCTGGTGGAAGGCACGCGTCACCGATGCCTTGCTTGAATACGGCGTCGCCTCGACCTGGAACGACAACAACGAATTCGAAATCTGGAGCGACACCCCGCAGATCAAGGGCTTCGGTACATCGCGCCGCGCCTGCGAAGCCAAGCCGCTACATACCCTGCTGATGATCAAGGCCTCGCGTGAAGCACACTGCGCCTATGCGCCCGACCGACGCCCCTTCCTGATTTCCCGGTCGGGCGCCGCCGGCATGCAACGCTACGTGCAAACCTGGTCGGGCGACAACTACACGTCGTGGGAGACGCTACGCTACAACCTCAAGATGGCCATGGGTTTGGCGTTGTCCGGCGTCTCTAACACCGGACACGACATCGGCGGCTTTGCCGGCCCCGCACCGGAGCCGGAACTGTTCATGCGCTGG
>JANNNT010000347.1:0-9280 GCA_031398685.1 Rhodocyclaceae bacterium
CGGACTGGTTCGACTCGGTCAGGGGGAAGCCGCATGGAATACCTGGCTTGAGGCCCTGAAAAGCCCGCTCTCCGTGATTTGTCATCTCGTGCTGCTGGCCGGTGCTGTATACCACACGTATTCGTGGTTCAAGATCCTGCCTATCACGATGCCTCCGGTCATTGTGGGCGGCAAGAAGCTGGCTCCTGAGGTTCTTACCGGTAGTGCTCTGGCTGTCGCGGCTGTGGCCGGACTGGCGCTACTGGGTCTGGTTTGGAGGATTGCACTATGACAAAGATACTTAAGCGTTCCAACGCACCGATTTTCTGGGGCCTGTTTGGCGCGGGCGGCATGTTATCCGCACTGTTTGTTCCCATGATGGTGTTCATTACCGGTATTGCTGTCCCACTGGGTTTCCTGCTGCCGGCAAATACAATGAGTTATCTGAAGGTGCACGCCTTCGCACAGAACTTTATCGGCAAGGGTTTTATTTTCGCCATAATCTCTCTGTCCCTGTGGTTTGCCGTACACCGGGTTTACCACTCGCTGCATGAGTTCGGTATCCATGCAGGTTTTGGTGCAAAGCTGCTTTGCTACGGCATAGCGTTTGTCAGTACGGTTATTTCGGCCTACGTTTTGCTGGGTCTGGGTTTCTAATCACCTCAAAGGTGATGGATCGTAGGTAGCAGCACAATACTCGGGGAAGAACGGCAGGCCGTTCTTCCCCGAGACGTTTGTCGTTCAGGTTTTTGGTTAAATCACGAAGGCTGTTGTCATGGTCGTCCGAGATGTTGATGTCCCGAACGCTGGTTTCGGAGAGCAAGAACGTCTTGGAAGTCATCCTTGGCGAGTTGGTCACGTTGAAAACCACGTCATCAAGATGAGGATTGACGTGGTTTTTTTCCAATGTATTGCCAAGTTTTCAATTTGTGGCTCAATTAAATTGCCGCATGTATTTTAGTGGCAGTTTTCCTGGGCTCGCGCAGTGATAAACTGACACCGTCAAATATCTTCCCTAGGTCATGACTAATTCACCCACATCGACAATCGCTGATATCGCCCGCTACGCTGGGGTTGGTACGGCTACGGTGGACAGGGTTCTGAATGGTCGTCCGGGGGTTAATTCCGATACCATTCAAAAAGTGATGCAGGCTGTCGCGGAACTGGGCGAACCTGTTGTACTGCGCGGACGTCCTCGTTTGCGTGACAACTTTCGCTTTGCGTATGTGTTGCCCGCCGGTGACTCCCAGTTTTTCGATCAGGTCGAACGCCAGATTGCCTTGATCGCAGGTGATTTTCGGCATAAACACACCACAGAAGTCACCTACCGCTTTAATGCCGATGATCCAGCGGAGTTTGCCGCAGGTTTGGCGCAGGTGGGGGACTGTGACGGCATCGCCATACTTGCCCCGGATCTGCCCGCCGTGAAGTTGGCCATCAATGAAAAAGTGCGTGCCGGGGTGCATGTGGTCACCCTTTTCTCGGATGTGGCGGGTTCCATGCGCGAGGTCTATGTCGGGGCTGACAACCGTGCTGCCGGCAGGACTGCGGGACTGCTGCTGGCGCGTATGGCTGTTGCTCCGCGCGACACATTGCTTCTGCTTTCGCAGGCGACGCGCCTGTCGGCGGAAATCGAGCGGCGGATTGGCTTTGCCCAGGCCATTGAAGAGCGGTTTGGCCGACTGCAAGTGCAGCGTGCGCCTGATCTGCCCGCCAGCGATGAAGGTGTTTATAAGGCGCTCACGCATTTATTGCAAAACGAAACGGATCCGGCTCGACTCGCGGGTATCTACAGCGTCGGTTCGGGTACGGCCGGCGTGGTGCGCGCGCTGACCGAATTAGGGCTGGAGCAAGCGCAGGGCCTGGTCGCCCATGACTTTACCGAGCTGCATCAGTCCCTGCTGATCAGTGGTGAGCTGGCCTATGTGCTGCATCAGGATATTTATTACTGCGTCCTGACTGCGGCGCGGGTGCTTCGTGCCCTCTGTGAAAACGTGCGTGGTGCGCTCAGCGTTGTTCAACCACGTGTAGAGATATTAACCGCCGAGAACCTTCATTGAGGTAATGGCCGGCTATTTGTAATGGTGTATCCAGTTCATTTTTATATTCAGGAAATTCCTTGTATGAATCAAGTTATGAAACGAGCGCTTAATCTGGCGACAGTGACGACAACTTGACCGTGATACGTGTGCACAAGTCATCTTCGATGCGCTCGTGCATCAACGTAGCGTTATTCGTACTGCGGTTACCAACAATCCGGAGCCGGCACACAGAAGCGGGTTTCGTTGTTGCCGTTACCGTTCGATAACTTGCCCATGCCTGGTTTCACTATCTTCTTCTGCCGAGGTGTCTAATGAAAAATCTCATGAATCATGTGGATACGGTTCGTGATGAATCCCTGGACGGGCTTGTGGCGTCTCATCCTGAGATTATCGTTCTGGGTGCCGGGCGCGAATTCGTGCGGCGCAAGTTCATCAAGCCCGGCAAGGTGGCCTTGATCTCCGGGGGTGGGGCGGGGCATGAACCCCTCCACGTCGGATTCGTCGGCCATGGCATGCTGGATGCGGCCTGTCCAGGGCAGATCTTCACCTCGCCAAAGCCCAATCAGATCATCAATGCAGCCAAAGCCGTTGACGGTGGAGCCGGAGTCCTGTTCATCGTCAAGAATTATTCGGGTGACATGATGAACTTCGAAATGGCGGCCGAAATGCTGGATCAGGACAACGATATGGTCGTTGTCAATGACGATGTCGCCGTGGAAGACTCCACCCACACAACCGGGCGGCGTGGTGTGGCGGGAACATTGATTGTTGAAAAGATCCTCGGCGCGGCGGCCGAGCGGGGCTACACGCTCGGGCAGCTAAAAACGCTGGGCGATGACGTGAACAAATCCATCGCATCGATGGGTGTGGCGCTCACGTCATGCACCGTGCCCGCTGCGGGTAAACCGACGTTTCAGATCGGTGTGCGGGATATGGAGATCGGTGTCGGCATTCACGGCGAGCCGGGTCGCAGGCGTGTGCCGCTCGTTAGCGCCGATGCTATTGCGGCCGAATTGACTGGGGCGGTGATCAGGGATTTGTCATTGAAGTCGGGGCATGAAGTCATCCTGTTGGTGAACGGATTCGGTGGAACACCGATCATGGAGTTATACCTGATGGTCAACGCGGCGCGTAAGGTGCTGGATAAATCGGGAATAACAGCTGTTCGCTGCTTAACCGGCTCGTACGTCACTTCGCTTGAAATGGCGGGGTGCTCAATAACCGTTTCGGTGGTTGATGACGAAATCCTGGAATTGTGGGATGCCGCCGTCCACACCGCTGCCTTGCGTTGGGGTATGTAGCTCTACTCTGGTCGTATCCGCGCCTGCACTGTTTTTTTCCTTAGCAAGCGCGTGCAACACCGGCATGCCCGTGGGCAAATCACGCCAGATAGGGCTAACTTGCTAACGAGCAAGGCCTTTTAGCCAGCAATATCATCGGTGATGAGATGGCTTTGCCGCCATCGTGCCACACGCGCTTCGCCGCCAAATACTCCCTCTAGCAGCGCCTCCTCCGGCTTCTTGCCCGGCTCTTGTCGTTCGGCCGTGCCTCACTCTGTATCGAGTTCTGCCACGGATAAACACACTCAAAAATGATTGATTTAATTAATGATGTGATTTACTTTATTTTGCTTGATTTAATTTTATAACTGGTGATAAAGTGTCGACATCAAATCTGATCGCCTTTGCATTCCAACGTTTCCCGCTTCCACACCTGAAATTGCTTGTTGTGTTTGCGTCGTTAGCCGGACACTCAAAGAGATATCGATCAGATTGAGTGGGCCGTGCATTGATTCACCGGGTGGGTACGAACATCAGCGTTGTTGAAACGAACATGAATTCGAGAAAACGGAAGTTGATCCGACTTTAAACACAATCAAAAAAAGGGTGGCGTAATGCAGTTGACTCTTGAAGGCATCAGCAAGAAGGTTCTGGCGCAGACATGGTTGTACGAGATGAGTATTGTCCCGCGCAGTGGAGCCGTGACGGTTCTGCTGGGCGCGACCCAATCAGGCAAGACCAGTCTGATGCGCATCATGGCCGGTCTCGATGTGCCCACCGTAGGGCGGGTTCTGGTAGATGGGCAAAACGTGACCGGCATGCCAGTGCGCGAGCGCAATGTGGCCATGGTTTATCAGCAGTTCATCAATTATTCTTCCCTGAAGGTTTACGACAACATCGCTTCACCCTTGAAGTTGCGGGGCGATAAGAATATCGACCAGCGGGTGAGGGAGTTGGCTGGGAAACTGCATATCGAGATGTTTCTGGATCGCTATCCCGCCGCACTTTCCGGTGGGCAGCAGCAGCGTGTGGCTCTGGCGCGCGCACTGGCGAAAGCGGCACCCTTGATGCTGCTGGATGAGCCGCTGGTAAATCTGGACTACAAATTGCGGGAAGAACTGCGCGATGAGCTGACGGCCTTGTTTGCGGCCGGTGATTCAACCGTGATCTATGCCACTACCGAGCCGAGCGAAGCGCTTCTGCTGGGCGGCTATACGGCAGTGCTGGACAAGGGGGAGCTCCTGCAGTACGGCCCCACAGCCGACGTATTCTTCAAACCGGAGTCGCTGCGCGTGGCTCGCGCGTTCAGCGATCCTCCGATGAATCTGATCAATGCAAGCGCAACCGCGACCGGTGTGCAGCTTGATGGCGGGCCGTTGCTACCGGTGGCGATGCCGGCCACGGCAAGCCGCAAATTGACGGTCGGCATGCGTGCCAGTGCGGTGCGGGTGCATCCGGAGGAGGGTGACATCTCGCTGCCTGGCAAAGTGGAGCTGGCCGAAATTTCCGGTACCGATACCTATGTACACGTGAATACGCTCGTGGGCGAGCTGGTGGCGCAACTAACCGGTGTGCACTTCTTTGAACTGGGTGAGGTGGTCAACCTGTATTTCAATGCTGCGCATGTTTATATATTTGACGCCGAGGGCTTGCTGATGCTGTCCCCCGTGCGCGGTGGAGGACGCTGATATGGCACGTATTGATCTCGACCTGGCGCACGCCTACAGCAAGAACCCCACGCAAGACAGCGACTATGCGCTGCTCCCGCTGAAAATGACCTTTGACGAAGGTGGCGCCTACGCACTTCTGGGGCCATCGGGTTGCGGCAAGACAACCTTGCTCAACATCATGTCAGGCCTGGTCACCCCGTCACAAGGCACCGTGCTGTTTGACGGCCGCGACGTTACCAGTGCCACGCCTCAGGAGCGCAACATCGCTCAGGTGTTCCAGTTTCCGGTGATTTACGACACCATGACCGTGGCGGAAAACCTCGCTTTCCCGTTGCGTAACCGGAAAGTCCCCGAAGCGCAGATCAAGAAACGCGTCGGTGAAATTGCCGAGATGCTCGAAATGAGCGGGCAGTTGAACCAGATTGCGTCAAATCTTGCGGCCGATGCAAAACAGAAGATATCGCTGGGGCGCGGCCTGGTTCGGCCCGATGTTTCGGCGGTCTTGTTCGATGAGCCGCTGACCGTTATTGACCCGCACCTCAAGTGGCAACTGCGCCGCAAGCTCAAGCAGATTCACCACGAACTGAAACTGACGCTGATTTATGTGACGCATGACCAGGTCGAAGCGCTGACCTTCGCCCAGCAGGTGGTGGTCATGACGCGCGGTCGGTCGGTTCAGGTGGGATCGGCCGCCGACTTGTTCGAGCGCCCCAGCCATACCTTCGTCGGGCACTTCATCGGTTCACCCGGCATGAATTTCTTCCCGGGACAGGCCAATAGCGAAGGCTACCATTTCGCCGGAAGAACTCTGGCCCTGCCGGCCGGGCGCGTCTTGCCGGCGGGTGAGATCAAGCTCGGCGTGCGGCCGGAGTATGTCGAACTGGTTCCTGCCGACAGCGCTGGAGCCTTGCCCATGACGGTCTCAATGGTTCAGGACGTCGGTACGCATGTCATGTTGAGTGCCAAGATCGCCGATTTTACGATCAAAGCGCGCCTGTCTTCAGATGCCACCCAGTTGTCGCCCGGCGACACGGTCTGGATGAAGGTGATGAATGAACATACCTGCTTCTACAAAAATGAGGAGATCGTTCCATGAGCGCCACCATCAAACCAGTGAATCAGAAAGCCTGGTTCCTGATCCTGCCGGTACTGATTTGCGTCGCATTCTCGGCCGTCATGCCGTTGATGACCGTAGTCAATTATTCGGTGCAGGACATCATTTCGCCAACGCAACAGGTCTTCGTCGGCACTGAGTGGTTCGCAGCCATCATGCGTGATGAGGAGTTGCACGGTGCCTTGCTGCGACAACTGGTATTTTCGTTTTCCGTGCTTGCGGTAGAACTGCCTCTGGGAATCCTGCTGGCCCTGGCCATGCCCGCCGAGGGCTGGAAGTCATCAGCGGTTCTGGTCATTGTTTCACTCTCCTTGCTTATTCCCTGGAATGTTGTGGGCACCATCTGGCAAATTTTCGGCCGTATCGACATCGGTCTGATGGGTTACGGCTTACATGCGCTGGGTATTGATTACAGCTATACCGGCAATCCGGTGGACGCGTGGCTCACCGTTCTGTTGATGGATGTGTGGCACTGGACACCGCTGATCGGCTTGTTGGGCTACGCCGGACTGCGTTCGATTCCGGATGCCTATTACCAGGCCGCCAGTATCGACGGCGCCAGTAAAGCCGCTGTGTTCTGGTATGTCCAGCTGCCCAAAATGCGCGGGGTGCTGATGATTGGAGTGCTCTTGCGTTTCATGGACAGCTTCATGATCTATACCGAACCTTTCGTGCTAACGGGAGGCGGGCCGGGTAACGCGACGACCTTCCTGTCGCAGTTCCTGACCCAGAAAGCTGTCGGGCAGTTCGATCTTGGGCCGGCAGCCGCGTTCTCCCTGATCTACTTCCTGATCATTTTATTGATGTGCTTCATTTTGTATAACTGGATGCAGCGTGTTGGCACCCAGGAAAAGGAGGGTGGCCATGAGTAAGCCTAAGTTTCAGAAGCGGTCGATTTTTATGATCGCGTACATCATCTTCGCGCTGTTGCCGATTTACTGGATGATCAACATGTCGTTCAAGACGAACAATGAGATTGTTGCAAGTTTCTCGTTGCTTCCACAGAACTTCACTTTGGAGAACTACAAGCTCATTCTGACCGATCCCTCGTGGTACATGGGCTATGTCAACAGCCTGATTTACGTCGCCATCAACACCGTGATCTCACTCACGGTGGCTCTGCCCGCGGCGTATGCGTTCTCACGCTATAGCTTCCTGGGCGACAAGCACGTGTTTTTCTGGTTATTGACCAATCGCATGACGCCGCCTGCCGTATTTCTGCTGCCTTTCTTCCAGCTCTATACCACCGTCGGCTTGATGGATACCCATATCGCCGTCGCCTTGGCACACCTCTAGTACAACGTGCCAATGGCGGTCTGGATACTTGAAGGCTTCATGAGCGGCATCCCACGCGAAATCGATGAGACGGCCTACATCGACGGCTATACCTTCCCGCGGTTCTTCGTCAGGATTTTCCTGCCCCTGATCAAAGCGGGCGTGGGGGTAGCTGCATTCTTCTGCTTCATGTTCAGCTGGGTTGAATTGTTGCTGGCCCGTACCTTGACCAGCGTGAATGCCAAACCGATCGTATCCACCATGACACGCACGATTTCGGCGGCAGGCATGGACTGGGCAACGCTGGCCGCCGCAGGTGCCCTGACCATTGTCCCAGGTGCCATCGTGATCTGGTTCGTTCGCAATTACATCGCGAAGGGTTTCGCGATGGGCCGTGTTTAAGAGGAGATAGGCATGTTCGTATGGATGGCTTGGACGACGCCCACAGCGGCTTTTTTTATCAGCATTGGGCTCATGTTGTGTGTCATGACGGTTTGGGAAATCAAGTCCCCAACCAGCCTGCACAAGGGCTTTCTGCCCATGGAGACGACCCGCGGGGATCGTCTATTTATCGGGTTGGTGTCCGCAGCCTATGTAAATCTGGCCTTTGTCGGCATCAGCGGCAAGCTGGCGCAGTGGCTTTCACTTGAGGCAGACCCTTCGATCTGGATCAGCTTCGTTTTATCCATGGCTCTGCTTGCACTGATCATGCGCAAGGGGTAACTCGTTTGTAATACGTATCGGCCTGCTATCCCCTGGAGTCGATACAGCTTTATAAATCAGGGGTCTTATAACGTCTGAGGAGATTGATTGTGAAATTACGCTATTCCGTATTAGCAGTCGCTATCACATGTGCCATGGCCGGGCAAAGCTGGGCTGATGAGGCTGCTGCCAAAAAGTGGATTGACACCGAGTTTCAACCTTCAACCCTGAGCAAAGACCAGCAGGCCGCCGAGATGAAGTGGTTTATCGACGCCGCTGCAAAACTTCTTGCCAAGGGAGTTAAAGATATCTCGGTCGTATCCGAGACCATTGATACTCATTCCTACGAATCGAAGACGCTGGCCAAGGCCTTTACTGAAATCACCGGCATTACGGTCAAGCATGACCTGATCCAGGAAGGCGACGTGATTGAGAAATTGCAGACCTCGATGCAGTCGGGCAAGTCGATTTACGACGGGTGGATCAGCGATTCCGACTTGATCGGTACGCACTACCGCTATGGCAAGATCATGAACCTGACCGACTACATGGCCGGTGCTGGCAAAGAGTTCACCAACCCGGGTCTGGACATCAAGGATTTCATCGGTACCAGCTTCACCACCGCTCCTGACGGGAAAATGTATCAGTTGCCCGACCAACAGTTCGCCAACCTGTACTGGTTCCGCGCCGACCTGTTCGCACGTCCTGACCTGAAGGAAAAGTTCAAAGCCAAATACGGCTATGACTTGGGCGTACCACTGAACTGGAGTGCCTACGAGGACATCGCTGCGTTCTTCAGCGAGGACGTGAAGACGATCGACGGCAAGCCAATCTACGGTCACATGGATTATGGCAAGAAGGATCCGTCGCTGGGCTGGCGTTTCACTGACGCGTGGCTGTCGATGGCCGGTACCGCCGACATCGGCATCCCGAACGGCAAGCCAATCGACGAATGGGGTATCCGTACCTCCGCTGATGGCTGTACCCCGCAGGGTGCTTCTGTCTCACGTGGTGGCGCGACCAATTCACCTGCAGCGGTCTATGCGCTGACCAAGTACGTCGACTGGATGAAGAAGTATGCGCCGAAGGATGCAATGGGCATGACTTTCGGCGAGTCGGGCCCAGTCCCGGCTCAAGGGCAAATTGCTCAGCAGATTTTCTGGTACACCGCCTTTACGGCCTCGATGATCACCCCTGGATTGCCGGTCATGAACGCTG
>JANNNT010000362.1:0-5947 GCA_031398685.1 Rhodocyclaceae bacterium
GTTGGCAAAACCACGACAGCGGTCAATCTGTCCGCCTGCCTGGCCGTCCTCGGGCAGCGCGTACTGATGATCGACCTCGACCCGCAGGGCAACGCAACCACCGGCTGCGGAGTTGCCAAGCGCGCGGCATTGCCTACCGTCTACCAAATTCTGATCGGGCGCTCGACGCTAAGCGAAGCTCGCGTGCGGACGGATTTCGGTTTTGACATTCTGCCCGCCAACCGTGAACTCGCGGGTGCCGAAGTTGAAATGATCGAGATGGGCGGCCGCGAGTTCCGGCTGCGCGATGCACTGGCTCCGGCGCACGATGACTACGATTTCATTTTAATGGACTGCCCGCCGGCGCTGAACATGCTGACCGTCAACGGATTGGTGGCGGCCGACGCGGTAATGATCCCGATGCAGTGCGAGTACTACGCGCTGGAAGGACTGACCGACCTTGTGGCCACACTCAAGAAGGTGCGCGCCAATCTCAATTCAAAGCTCGAAATCGAAGGCTTGCTGCGCACCCTGTTCGATCCGCGTTCGACGCTGACGCAGCAGGTTTCAAGCGAACTGGTTGAGCACTTCGGTAGCAAGGTATACACCACCATCATCCCGCGTAACGTGCGACTGGCCGAGGCGCCGTCCTACGGCAAGCCGGTGATTGCCTTTGATCGGACCTCGAAAGGCGCTCAGGCTTATATGGCGCTGGCGCAGGAAATACTGGATCGACGCGACGGGGTTGTAAGCTCCGCCGTCGAACAAGGAGCTGAAGCATGAAATTGAAAGGACTCGGTCGCGGCCTCGACGCGCTGCTCGCCGGCAACGAAACGCAGAGCAAGGAGCAGCAACGCTCGTTGCCGGTCGGTAATCTGCAGCCGGGCAAATACCAGCCGCGCACCCAGATGGACAGCACCTCGCTGGAAGAGCTCGCTGCCTCGATTCGGGTGCAGGGTCTGATGCAGCCTATTTTGGTTCGTCCGATTGGTGACCAGTTGGGTGAAGACCGCTTCGAGATTGTTGCCGGCGAACGCCGCTGGCGTGCGGCCCAGATGGCCGGCCTGACCGAAGTCGCGACTTTGATTCGCGAGATTCCGGACGAGTCGGCACTGGCCATGGCGCTGATCGAGAATATCCAGCGCGAGAATCTCAATCCGCTGGAAGAAGCGCAGGGCCTGCAACGGCTGATCGACGAGTTCTCCATGACGCATCAACAGGCAGCCGATGCCGTGGGTCGTTCGCGCCCGGCCGCGTCCAATCTGCTGCGTCTGTTGCAACTGGTCGCTCCGGTACAGGAGTTGCTGATGCGCGGAAAAATTGACATGGGCCATGCGCGCGCCCTGCTGCCCTTGTCTGGTGCGCTGCAGATCCAGCTCGCCCAGCGCGTGGCGCAGAAAGGCTTGTCGGTCCGCGATGCCGAGCGGCTGGCACAACATGCTCTGAAACCGCCAAAAGAAACTGAGGACAGAAAACCGGATCGGGATGTGTTGCGTCTGCAGGAAGAACTTTCGGATGTTCTCGGTGCGCAGGTGGAAATTCGCACCAACAAGAAGGGCGCCGGTAAGATTCATATTGAATTCGGTGATCTCGACCAGCTTGAAGGTATTTTGCAGAAGATGCGCTAGCGCAGGCGGCCAGCAGAAGTAGTTCATTGGCGTTTCGGGGAAGGCATCGTAAAATAGAGGGCTATTGACGCAGAACACCTGTGGTCTTATAGTTGACTATATAATACGAAGTGGCTCTAACTATTTAAGAACCTTCATTAAAATATGTTTCGAGCTATTCTTCTGCAAGTGGTTGTTACGGTAATTACAGCAAGTGTTGCGGGGCTGGTCGTTGGGATGCGGGGGGCAGTTTCCGCGGCAGCGGGTGGGGCGGTTTGTACCGTCCCCAATTTGCTGTTTGCGTTGCGCCTGCGGTCGGTGAGTCTCCGGCGTGGGGCTTCTTATCCCCTGAATTTTTTCTTTGGCGAGTTTGCCAAAGTCATTCTGACCTTTGTGCTTCTGGCAGTACTTGTCAGGATTTATGCTGATTTGCACTGGCCCTCCATGCTGATCGGCTTGGCGCTTGCCTCGCAAGCGATGTTTTTGGCTTTCTGGAAAAAGAACTGATCATGTCAACAGGTCATGAAGCTGCCACGAACGCCCCAAGCGCGGGCGAATATGTACTTCACCATCTGGGAAGCCTGAATTCTTCCGGACATCCGCAAAACGTGATGGTCGATTTTTCGATCATCAACTACGACACCGTGTTTTTCTCGGTTTGCCTTGGCGCGCTGAGCCTCTTTCTCATGTGGCTGGTGGCAAGGCGGGTAACCTCGGGTGTACCCGGTCGTGCGCAGGCGGCGCTGGAGATCCTCATCGAAATGGTGGCCACCCAGGCCAAAGGGATCGTGCATAACGAGGAATCACGAAAGTTCGTGGCTCCGCTGGCGCTGACCGTGTTCGTCTGGATTCTGATGATGAATTCGATGGACTTTCTGCCGGTCGATCTCCTGCCCACGCTGTGGCAGAAACTTACGGGCAATCCCCATGCGTATCTGCGCGTTGTCCCGACCGCCGACCTGAACGGAACGCTTGGTTTGTCGATCGGCGTGCTGCTCCTCTGCTTCTGGTACAACATCAAGATCAAGGGCGCGGGCGGCTGGATTCACGAGTTGCTCACGGCGCCGTTCGGCAATCATCCATTGCTTTATCTGCCCAACTTCCTGATGCAGCTCATCGAGTTCATGGCCAAGACGGTTTCGCACGGCATGCGGCTTTGGGGCAACATGTATGCGGGCGAATTACTGTTCCTGCTGATTGCGCTGATGGGAATGTCTTCCCCGTCAATGTCCGCGGTCGGCGGAACGCTGCTGTGGGTCGGTCATGTCATAACAGGTACGCTGTGGGCACTGTTTCATATCTTCATCGTGGTGTTGCAGGCGTTCATCTTCATGATGCTGACGCTGGTCTATATTGGCCAGGCTCATGAGGGGCATTGACAGGCGACTGCTTGGTGTAGTTTTTAGTCATCAATTTTTTGTTGGTAATTCAATCTGAAGGAGTAGTCATGGATCCAGTTTTCGGAAATGTAGCGCTTGCCTGTGGTCTGATCATCAGTCTGGGTGCAATTGGCGCCTGTATCGGGATCAGCCTGATGGGCGGCAAGTATCTTGAAGCTTCCGCCCGTCAGCCAGAGCTGATGAACGAACTGCAAGTCAAGATGTTCATTCTTGCGGGTCTGATCGATGCGGCATTCATCATCGGAACCGGTATTGCGGTGTGGTTTGCCATCTCGACGTTCCTTAAGTGAACTGTTCTTGACCGGCACTTCGTCCACTCCATCGAAAGGGTCCTAACGTGTATCTGAACGCTACGCTGTTTGCACAGATCACTGTGTTTATCATTCTTGCGTTATTTACGATGAAGTTCGTGTGGCCGCCCATTGTGAAAGCGCTTGACGAACGTGCATCGAAGATCGCGGATGGTCTGGCCGCCGCAGAACGTGGCCGGCAAAGTCTCGATCTGGCGGCTAAACGGTCGGCGGACACGCTGCGTGAAGGCAAGGACAAGGTCGCCGAGATCGTAACCCTGGCCGAAGGCCGCGCCCTGCGCATCATCGAGGATGCCAAGGTGCAGGCCAGGGTCGAAGCCGAAAAGATCTTTGCCGGTGCCCAGGCTGAAATCGAAGTGGAAGCGGCGCGTGTCAAGGAATCGCTGCGTGAACGCGTCGCTGAGCTGGCCATTGCCGGCGCCGAGAAGATCCTGCGCCGCGAAGTCAATGCCAGTGTGCACGCTGACATGCTGGCTGCGATCAAACAGGACCTCTGACGCCCATGGCTGAATCTGTCACCATCGCTCGCCCCTATGCGCAGGCAGTTTTTCGTCTGGCGCGGGAAGGTCAAACGCTGACGGCCTGGTCGAATCGCTTGCAGCGTCTTGCAGCAATTGCGCAAGACGCTGAAATGACCAAAGTCGTTGGTAATCCGAAATTTTCCGCCGGGCAGGTCGCGGATCTGTTTGTTTCTCTCACCGGCGAAGCCGGCAATCAGGAGCTGGTTTCGTTTGTCGGCATTCTGGCCGAGAACGAGCGGGTCGACGTGCTGACGCAAATTCAGGAAATCTACGAGCAGCTAAAGAGCGCAGACGAGGGAGTCAAGGACGCGACTGTTACCAGCGCCTATCCTCTCGACGATGCACAACTGAAAAATCTGATGAGTCAGCTTGAATCCCATTTCGGCAGCAAACTCCAGCCTCATGTCGAGGTGGATGCGGCACTGATTGGTGGAATCAAGGTGACGGTAGGTGACCAGATACTCGATGCTTCCGTTCGCGGCAAGCTTGATGCGATGGCCACGGCGCTTAAGAACTAGGAGAAATTCATGCAATTGAATCCGTCCGAGATCAGTGAACTGATCAAGAGCAAGATTCAGAATCTGGACGTAGGTGCCGAGACCCGTACGCAGGGCACGGTGGTCTCGGTAACTGACGGCATTTGCCGGGTGCACGGTCTGGCCGACGTGATGCAGGGCGAAATGCTCGAATTCCCCGGCGGCGCCTTCGGCATGGCGCTGAACCTCGAGCGCGACTCAGTTGGCGCGGTGGTTCTCGGTGAATACGAACATATTACCGAAGGTGATACGGTCAAGACGACCGGCCGCATTCTTGAAGTTCCGGTCGGACCGGAACTGCTCGGTCGGGTAGTCAACTCGCTCGGGCATCCGATTGACGGCAAAGGTCCGGTTAACGCCAAACTGACCGACAAGATCGAAAAAGTCGCGCCGGGCGTCATCTGGCGCAAATCGGTTTCGCAACCAGTACAGACCGGCCTGAAGTCAATCGACGCGATGGTTCCGATCGGACGTGGGCAGCGTGAGTTGATCATTGGTGACCGTCAGACCGGCAAGACCGCGGTAGCGATCGATACCATCATCAATCAAAAGGGCAAGGACCTGATCTGTATTTACGTGGCGATCGGTCAGAAAGCCTCGACCGTTGCCAACGTGGTACGCAAGCTCGAAGAGCACGGCGCGATGCACTACACCATCATCGTTGCCGCCACAGCCGCCGAATCGGCCGCCCTGCAGTTCATCGCACCATACTCCGGCTGCACCATGGGCGAATACTTCCGCGATCGCGGACAGGATGCGCTGATCATTTATGACGATTTGACCAAGCAGGCCTGGGCTTACCGCCAGGTTTCGCTGCTGCTGCGTCGTCCGCCAGGCCGTGAAGCTTACCCCGGTGACGTTTTCTATCTGCATTCCCGCCTGCTTGAACGCGCTGCCCGGGTTTCGGAAGCGTGGGTCGAGAGGTTTACCAATGGCGAAGTCAAAGGCAAGACCGGTTCGCTGACTGCCCTGCCGGTGATCGAAACGCAGGCCGGCGACGTCTCCGCTTTCGTTCCGACCAACGTCATCTCGATTACCGATGGCCAGATCTTCCTCGATACCGATCTCTTCAATTCGGGTGTCCGTCCCGCCATCGATGCCGGTATTTCGGTGTCGCGCGTGGGTGGTGCGGCACAGACCAAGGTCATCAAGAAGCTCGGCGGCGGGGTGCGTCTGGCGCTTGCCCAATACCGCGAACTGGCCGCTTTTGCGCAGTTCGCTTCCGACCTGGATGAAGCCACCCGCAAGCAGCTTGATCGAGGCCGTCTGGTGACCGAATTGATGAAGCAACAACAGTATTCACCGTTGGCGGTTTCCGAAATGGCCATCACACTGCATGCGATCAACAAGGGCTTTTTCGACAATGTCGAGGTGAAGAAAGCGCTTGATGTCGAGAAGCAGATGCACAGCTTCGTCAAGCAGAAACACGCCGTTCTCGTCAGCAAGATTGAAACGAGCAAAGAACTTGATGCTGACGCTGAGCAAGCGCTCACCAAGGCGATCGAGGAGTTCAAGGCCACGCTGGCCTGATCGACCGGAGAGATTGTCATGGCAAGCGGCAAGGAAATTCGCAACAAGATCAAGAGCGTCGAA
>JANNNT010000379.1:0-15334 GCA_031398685.1 Rhodocyclaceae bacterium
GACGTAGATACTGGTCTTTGATCTGTGCAACCTCCGCTTTGATGTCGTCCATGCCCACCAGGTCGTCAATGGAGCCGTGTACCTGTGCTGGCTCAATGAATTTGAGTGATTTGAACTGACCCTTAAACTGGAAAAACAGGAAGGCCAGCACGCCGAGCGTCAGGGCGATCGACAGCACGCCGCTGACACCGGCCTTCCAGCCGTCCCGCTCGGATTGCGGGCGAGCGCCGGAAAAACGCTGTTCCAGGCGCTCAATCACGCCGAGGTTGGTGGCACTGAGCTCACTTCGCGGAATGAAAACCAGCGCGTTACCCCACGGCGCGGTAACAGCCTTGGCGGCGAAGATCTCAGTCTCCATGTCGCTGGGGTAGTACGCGTGCTGCTTGCCTTGCGATTCGATCAGCAGAATGCGCTCCGAGACGTTCCATAACAGGGGCGTGTAGATCACCGTAATGCGATCGACCGGAGTCGCTTCCAGGAAGCTCAGCACCGAGCCGATACCTAATACGATGGGGAGTTTGTCATTGAGCGTCCATACCCCGTCGCCCGCATGACCGGCAACGGCCATCGTCATTGCCGACTCTGCCAACTTGGCCTGTTTCTGAACAAGTGTCAGGGAATAGATGCCGGTGGCCGGAATCAGGACAACCATCACCAGCACCATCAGCTTACGGCTGGCCGACTGGATCACGAACCAGTCCTGCAGCCGACTAGCGGCCTTCTTGATGCGGAACCACCAACTCGTTGAGCCCGGCGCGGCGTCGCTCGGTTCTGACATATCCGACATGAAAGTCTTTCGTGGCGGGCGCTACACCATGCCACGATTCGGAACACGTGGTTCACGATAACGCCAAGCTAAAGCCTCTTGTTGGATGCCGCCGGAGGAAGAGCCTTTATAGAATCACCGACGATAACTTCGAGTCTGAACCAGACCGTGAGGTTCCGGATATCCTTTTTTCGTATAGGACTAAATGGGTGCTTTAGGACTCTCGGTCATGAATAAAATCCCGCATCAGATCAGGAATTCCGCACCTCATTGCAAGATCTAGCCCAAATTTGTGCGGGTATACTCCGCCTTCAGATCGATTCCCTGGCATCCGAACTTGAGTCGGTCACTTCGGGTAGATGCCGCTGGCAATGCAACTGCCGGCTCCGGTTTGCTTCCATTCACGCTGCTCGATACGGGATTTTGCAGACTCGCGCTTTGGTTTGATGACGGCAATGCTTCAACGTTGAAGTGGCGTAATCTGCTCATCTCAATTTCATTGCGGTTGACGAAAACGCAGGACATTTCCCAGGCCCTATCGTTGAGGGGTAATCTTATCGTCACGATTTTTACCCTGCCTTTCTTGTCAATCTGATCTGCAATCGAGGGTTCGCCGCTTGAAATCAGCCGGATAAGTTAAATATTGGATTGACGTCGGTGGGCGGTCTGTACGGTACCGCGCATATCGTTGAATTCAATTTATCTTGTTGATTTAAGGGTTTTCTGAAGCATCACAGGTTGCCCGGGGTCGCCAGCCCACAATCGCGTTCCGCTGCGGAAGAGCCGTTCAGCCGACGAAATTCGATTGCTCTGATCCAGTGGCCGCTTACGGGTGGCGCCACCTGATCAATGGCCGGTTTGGAGGAGCGGCGGCTAGGTCCGCAAATGGCCGGTAGTTTCCGTTGGCATTCTAAGCCTGAGCAGCCGTTAACGAATGCGCAGCAGCCCAGACAGGTGAATAAATCGGTAAGCATTTCGGTGTTGGCGGCGAATGGCCGCTTTTTTTGAAACACCGGCTGTCGCCTTCACGCCCTGAGAACGCATCCGCAGAAAATGTAAGGAGCCATCCGGTTTTCGAAGATCGTGGGCCGTAGTCGATGGTCACTTGGCACCACCACACCCGCTGCACTTCAACACCGGTTGTTTAGGATCGATTCAGTTATGTGCAATTTTAACCAGACGTGCGTTGAGCATGTGCGCTAGCGCTTCGCCGCCTTGGCGCATGACGAAGTTATGATTCCACCGGACAAATGGGCGCGCAAACAGTGCCAGCACGTTCATCCAGACTGATGTCGTGCGGACCTGCCACTCATAACGCACGATGGTCACGGCCCCATCAGCAGTGAATGACCACCGACCTTTGCCTTCCACGTCACCGCTGGCACGTCCCTCGATGGCAACCAGCGGCTCGATATGAAGCAGGAAAATGTCGAAAGTGAGTCGATAGGGCAAGCGACCCCGCCATGTGTAGCGGCGAATGCTGCCGACGCCCTGTGCATCGCCAGGAGCAAGCTCCTCGACCCGCTCCACGTTGTGCCACCACTGCGGCCAATTTAGAGAGTGGCAGATAGCATCACAGACCGACTCGAGCGGTGCTTCAATTGTCCAGACAGTGACAAAGTGGTACTCCATCGCGCATCCTTTCCCACTACGGTCGATCATTGATAGGTGTATTCCGAAATTGTAACGAACCTTGGTCCAGCCGGGTTTGCTCTGGAACATCCAACACGTTGTCAGATTCTCGTGACCGACGGCTTGAAGATCAGGACGCTGCCATTGCCCATGATCAATTCGTCAGGCCGGTGTGGGCCGATCGCTGACATGGCCTATTATTGTATTTAGAATAGATGTCGAAAGGAGAACGCCATCTGCCAGCTACTGGGTATGAACTGCAACGTTCCCACCGACATCTGCTTTTCCTTTACGGGTTTTCAGGCACGCGGTGGAGCGACTGATGTCCATCGCGATGGATGGGGTATCGCTTTTTTCGAGGGCCGTGGCGTCCGTCTTTTCCTTGACCCGCAGCCCTCCTGCGAATCCCCGGTGGCCGAGCTGGTGCGCCACTACCCGATCCGTTCGCTCAATGTCATCGCCCATATCCGCAAGGCGACCCAGGGGGCTACCGGCCTTGAAAACACGCACCCGTTCATGCGCGAACTGTGGGGACGCTACTGGATCTTTGCGCACAACGGCAACCTCGTTGATTACGCGCCGGCGCTTGATGGCAGCTTCATTCCAGTGGGGCAGACGGACAGTGAACGTGCCTTCTGCCGCCTGTTGCAAACCCTTCGCCAGCGTTTTCCCGCCGGCTCTCCGGATCGCATAGCACTACGCGGCGCACTGGATGATTTCGCGGTGCAAGTCAGGCCGCACGGGCCATTCAATTTTCTGCTCTCAAACGGCGATTGCCTGTTTGCCCACCGCTCGACCGAGCTGCATTACATCGTCCGCCAGGCGCCCTTCGCCGTCGCCCACCTCAAGGATCAGGATATGGCGGTCGATTTCAGCGAAGTAACGACTCCGAACGACCGCGTTATATTGATCGCCACCCTGCCACTGACCGACAACGAGACCTGGACGCCGCTACCGGTGGATAGCGTGGCGATGTTCGCCGATGGGGCGTACCAGCCGGCTTAACGCTTAAATCCGCGCCAGCGCGTTGGCCATGTCTTCGCGCAGATCGGCAAGCTCTTCAATACCAACCGACAGGCGAACCAGTGAATCGCTGATGCCGATTCTTTCCCGTTGTTCATGCGGAATCGCGGCATGGGTCATGATCGCCGGGTGTTCGATCAAACTTTCGTCACCGCCCAGGCTCTCGCCGAGGGTGATCAGCTGGCAGGCTTCGAGAAAGCATACGGTGCCAGCCAGATCGGTTCCCAGTTCGAACGAGATCACGCCGCCAAAGCCCCGCATCTGACGCTTGGCGAGTTCATGCTGCGGATGCGAAGCGAGGCCGGGGTAACGCACGCGCCTGACCTTGGCTTGCCCTTCCAGCCAGTTAGCCAGCTCCAGTGCATTCTCGCAGTGCCGCTGCATGCGCAGGCTGAGCGTCTTGACCCCGCGCAAGGCCAGATAGCTATCGAACGGCCCGGCAATGGAGCCGATGGCATTTTGCAGGAAGGCCAGTTGCTCGCGCACTCCGGCACAGCGTTCTTCAGCGCTGACCACCGCGATGCCGCCGATCACATCGGAGTGGCCATTGAGATACTTGGTCGTTGAATGCACGACAACGTCGAAGCCCAGTTCGAGCGGGCGCTGTATCCAGGGCGAGGCAAAGGTATTGTCGGCCACGGAGATGATGTTGTGCTTGCGGCAGAAGGCGGCCAGCGCCTCAAGGTCGGCAAGATTGAGCAAAGGGTTGGACGGGGTCTCGACCAGGAGCATGCGGGTTTCCGGGCGCAGCGCGGCGGCCAGGGCGTCGGAATCGGCCAGATCGACATAGCTGAACGCGAGGCCGGCGCTACGCCGACGTACCTTATCCATCAAGCGGAAGGTGCCGCCGTAGAGATCGTTACCCGTGATCACATGCCCGCCGGAATCGACGAGTTCGAGCACGGTGGCCAGCGCTGCCATGCCGGAGGCGAAGGCAAAACCTTGAGCGCCGCTTTCCAGATCGGCGACGCAGCGCTCGAGCGCCCAGCGCGTGGGATTGTGCGAGCGCCCGTAGTCCAGCCCCTTGTGCACGCCGGGGCTTTCATGGATGTAGGTCGAATTGGCGTAGATCGGCGTAACGACGGCGCCGGTGCTGGGATCTGGCGTTTGCCCGGCATGGATGACGCGGGTACCGAATCCATGGCGGCGTTGGGGCGAGGTGCGGTCGGTCATGCGGTTTTCTTCCACTAAGGTTGAGAAAGTCGAATCGGGTAACGGGCAAGAATACCAGATCTCCAAAAAGCGGCACCGACTGGGATGCGACGCAGAAGCAACCTATTTCTTCGTTGCTTATACAGCTTTGTTCGGGTATTTAAATCTCTTATAAGGAAAGAACAATTTGTTATTTCATTCCGGCCGAGGCGCCCATTAAAGTTGACGCTTTAACCAACAAGGGAGTCATTCCGCATGAAACTCGAAACTCTGGCCGTCCACGCCGGCTACAGCCCCGATCCGACCACCAAGGCGGTGGCTGTACCCATCTATCAGACCACCTCCTACGCCTTCGACGACACGCAGCATGGCGCCGACCTGTTCGACCTCAAGGTTCAGGGCAATATCTACACGCGCATCATGAACCCGACGCAGGACGTGCTGGAAAAGCGCGTGGCCGCGCTCGAAGGCGGGATTGCCGGGCTGGCGCTGGCGTCCGGGCAGGCGGCGACGACCTATTCGATCATGACCATCGCCGAAGCCGGCGACAACATCGTGTCCTCGTCGACGCTTTACGGCGGCACCTACAACCTGTTCGCCCACACCTTGCCGCAGTTCGGCATCAACACGCGTTTCGTCGATTACCGCGATCCCGACGCCTTCGAGAAGCTGATCGACGACAGGACCAAGGCGATTTATGTCGAATCCATCGGCAATCCGCTCGGCAACATCACCGACATCGAAAAGTTTGCGACCATCGCCCACAAGCACGGCATTCCGCTGATCGTCGACAACACCGTTCCGTCGCCGTATCTGCTGCGGCCGATTGAATTCGGCGCCGACATCGTCGTGCATTCGCTGACCAAGTACCTCGGCGGCCACGGCAATTCCATCGGCGGCATCATCATCGATAGCGGCAAGTTTCCGTGGGCCGAGCACAAGGTCCGCTTCAAGCGTCTGAACGAGCCGGATGTGTCCTACCACGGCGTCGTCTACACCGAGGCGCTTGGCCCGGCCGCCTTCATCGGCCGCGCCCGCGTCGTGCCGCTGCGCAATACCGGCGCGGCGATCAGCCCGTTCAACGCTTTCCTGATCCTGCAAGGCATCGAAACCCTGGCCCTGCGCCTCGACCGCATCACCGAGAACACGATCAAGGTGGCGACGTATCTGAACACGCACGCCAAGGTGAAATGGGTCAATTACGCGGGTCTCCCCGAGCACAAGGATCACGCTCTTGCGCTCAAGTATATGGGCGGCAAACCCTCCGGCATCCTGACCTTCGGTGTCCAGGGCGGGCTTGCCGGCGGAACGCGCTTCCAGGATGCGCTGAAGCTGTTCACCCGTCTGGTCAATATCGGCGACGCCAAATCCCTGGCCTGCCATCCGGCCTCCACCACGCACCGTCAACTCTCGCCGACAGAGCTCGAAGCCGCTGGAGTCACCGAAGATACCGTTCGCCTCTCAATCGGTATCGAGCATATCGACGACCTGATCGACGATCTGGAACAGGCTCTGGTGGCGGTCTAGACCGGCAACTGGTTTTCGCCAACGAAATGCACGAAAGCCTGCTAACACGCAGGCTTTCGTTTTTGCTCAAGAGGCAATCGATCAGAACGCCGGAACGATGGCGCCCTTGTATTTGCTTTCGATGAATTGCTTCACATCGGCGCTGTGCAGAGCGATCACGAGCTTCTTCACCGCGTCGCTGTCCTTGTTGTCCGGACGCGAGACCAGCAGATTGGCATAGGGCGACTTGCTGTTCTCGATGAACAGGGCGTCGCGGGTCGGTAGCAGCTTGGCTTCGATGGCGTAGTTGGTATTGATCAGCGCCAGATCGACCTGATCGAGCACGCGCGGCAAGGTCGCCGCTTCAAGTTCCTTGATCTTGAAGCCCTTCTTGTTCTCGACGATGTCCTTGACCGTCGACAGGATGTTGCGCGAGTCCTTGAGCTTGATCAGTCCGTTCTGTTCCAGCAGCACCAGCGCCCGACCGCCATTGGACGGATCGTTGGGGATGGCGATGATCGCGCCCTTGGGCAGATCGGCGGCCTTGGTCACTTTTCTCGAGTACGCGCCGTAGGGTTCCACATGAACCGGCGTCACCGATACCAGGTTGGTCCCCTTGTTCTTGTTGAACTCGTCCAGATAGGGTTTGTGCTGGAAAAAATTGACGTCGATCTTCTTCTCGGCGACCTGGACATTGGGCTGGACATAATCGGTGAACACCTTGATGTCCAGAACAACGCCTTCCCTGGCCAGCGCCGGTTTGATGTGTTCGAGGATTTCGGCGTGCGGAACGGCGGTGGCGGCGACGCTCAGTCGGGTTTCGGCCAGAGCCGTAAGCGCGGCGAAGGCAAACAATGCCGCGAGGAGCGGAGCGATTTTAATTTTCATGGTGCTGTCCTTGATGGGGATTTAATGGGGTGTTCGTTTGATGCGCGATCCTTGCGGGTTCGCGGTCAACATCGGAAATCGGTCATGGGTACTCCGCAAATTCAAGAACTGATGGTCAACTGCGCGTGAAGCGATGCACCAGACGGTCGCCAAAAACCTGAAGAACCTGAACCAGGATCAGCAGGACCGCGACGGTGACGACCATCACGTCGGTCTGGAAGCGCTGGTAGCCGAAACGGATGGCCAGATCGCCCAGGCCGCCGCCACCGATCACGCCGGACATGGCGGCGTAGGAGACCAGCGCAATGGCCGTCACCGTCACTGCCGCCAGCAGGCCGGGAAAGGCTTCCGGCAGCACCGCGCCGAAGATGATCTGCGGCAGGCTGGCACCCATCGACTGGCTGGCTTCGATGATGCCCCGATCGACCTCGCGCAGAACGTTCTCGACCAGACGCGCGAAAAATGGCGTGGCCCCGACCACCAGCGGCGGAATGGCCCCGGATACGCCGATGGAGGTGCCGACCAGCGCCACGGTAAAGGGGATCAGCAGGATCAGCAAAATCACGAAGGGCATTGAGCGAATCAGATTCACGAGCAGCGACAAAAAGCCGTAAAGACGCGCATGCGCCAGTGGCTGCCGGGGTCCGGTGAGGAACAGGACGATGCCCAGCGGCAGGCCGAAGAGCACCGTAAACACCAGGGAAGCGCCGACCATGGTCAGGGTTTCCAGCGTGGCCAGGCCGATGTCGGCCCAGTCGATGGCGATGAGCGTCGAGAAAATCGTCTGGATCATGGTCAGAGCACCTCGCAATGAATCGATTGCTGGTCGAAAGCGGCTTCGACACGTTGCAGATCCGACGCCTCGCCGATCACCTGAACCGTAAGCTGGCCGTAGGGCGTGTCCTTGATGCGGCCGATGACACCTTCGAGAATATTGAAGCTGACCTCCAGCGCCGTGGCGACACGCTCGAGCACCGGCTGATAGGTAATTGCACCGAGGAAGGTGAGGCGAAGCAGCGGGCCGGGCAACCCGAGGCTCGTGGCGAGGTTGGCACTTTCCTCGTGGTGGCTGCTTTCGCGCACCATGGCGCGGGTAACCGCGTGGCGCGGGTGCAGAAGTATCTCGGCCACCTGCCCGTGTTCGACCACGATGCCCTTGTCAAGAACGGCCACCCGGTCGCAGACGGCGCGGATCACGTCCATCTCGTGGGTGATCAGGACGATGGTCAGACCGAAACGCTGGTTGATGTCGCGCAGCAGACGCAGGATCGACTGGGTCGTCTGCGGGTCGAGCGCTGAAGTCGCTTCGTCGCAGAGCAACAGCTTGGGGTGGTTGGCCAGCGAGCGGGCGATACCGACCCGCTGTTTTTGCCCACCGGAGAGCTGGGCCGGGTATTTGTCGCGATGCTCGGTCAGTTCGACCAACTCCAGCAGCTCGCCGACCCGGGCATCCATTTCGACATCGGTGTAGTCGCCGGTCAGTTTCAGTGGAAAGCGGATATTGTCGGCAACGGTCTTGGCGCCGATCAGGTTGAAGTGCTGGAAGATCATCCCGGCCTTGCGCCGGTAGTTCTGCAACTCGGTCTTGGAAAACGCGGTGATGTCGCTGCCATCGACCAGGATGCGGCCGCTGTCGGGGCGTTCAAGCAGGTTCAGGGTACGGATCAGGGTGCTCTTTCCGGCACCCGAGGCGCCGATGATACCGAAGATTTCGCCCTGTTCGATGCGCAGATTGATGTCGGCGATAGCCGGAATGGCGGTGCCGTCGACAACGTAGTGTTTGGAGATGTGTTCAATGTCAATCACGTGGGATTCCGTTGGTTCTTATGGCTCATGATTCGCCTGAAACCTTGGGTCATGGGCGATTGAACCGTTGTTAAGGGCGAACTGTAGCATCCGGCCTTCAGAAAACAAACGACGAAATAGCCATATCGATATTCCTCGATAAGGCCCTCCCGTTCAAACCGCCGCGTCGCCGATTTGGAAGTCACGCGTCTGTGGCGGTTCTGGCGCCACCGGATTTCTCGAGTTCAACCAGCGTCTTATTTACGAATCGAACGGCTTCTTACGTTCATCGGTCACCATGAAGTTGGCGGCGACAACGTCGGCCTTACCGGAGACCAGTATCGCCGCCCAAACAACCACCGACAAAGCGTTAATGCGACTTGGCACCCATCTTGCATAGCAGTTCATGAGCTTTGTATAAAGGAGTCGATCATGGAATGCGACAAAACACTCGTACTGCTGACGGTAGGGGCCGTAGCGCCCTATGTCATCGAGGCAGCGTCCCGCTGGATCGGTCGCGCCTGCAGATCCAGAGTTGGTGCGCATGCACCAACCTGGTCCCTTTTTCACCGGACCAGGACAAAACATTGATCCCGCGGGTCCGCGTATTTTCAGCCTTGATCAACGCGACCAAGGTCGGCCGCGCGCCTTCCAGCGAGCAGCGATGCGCTGGTTGACGGCGTTCTTGTCACCCTCTCGCCATAACTCCAGAGTCCGATCCCTAAATCAGCGTCGTGGATTGCGCTGAAGCTCCGTCACCGCCGTGATTTTCGTTGCCTTCATTCAGTTTTTATACGGCATTAAAAAATCTGAAACGCGGTAGGTCGAAATATCTCAGTCCGATTCATTCGCCAATGCAGAAGACTGAGGCGTAGCGCATGAAGAAAGCGCTGGCGCGTGCATCAGTCGACGCAGCGGTGAATGCACCTGCAGCAGATCGAAGCCGCTCTCCCGCGCGTTGTTGCGCAGCACCGGCGTATCAAGTCCTTCGATCATCACCTGCGCGCCCAGCTCGTGCACGTGATCGACCAGGCTTTTTAATGTCTGCGTCGAGGACAACAGCAGCGGATCGAGCTTGACGATGGCTGGAAGAATCTCTTGCAGCAGCGTGAAGTTGCGGTCCCGCCGCCCGAAGCGACCGACCGCGATACCGTAACCGCGCAACTTGTAGTTGGCGATTGCCCGCACAAGATGCGTGGCATCCTCTACGCCGTCGATCTCGATCTCCAGCGTGATCTGATTAGGCAACAGGCCGCACGTGCGCAGAACTTCCTCGAAGGCCAGGCCGTGATCGGCCGCTACGCTGGCAACATGGCGCGGATGCACCTTGAGCAGCAGCGTGCCGCGCGAGTGGCGGTTTAGAAAGGTCAAGTAATTGAGTGTGTGCAGAGTGCGCACCAGCCGGTCGAGGTAGACGAACTCCTCGTCATCGCCCGGCAAGACGAAGACAGCCTCAGATTCAAGCGGAAGATGATTCCTCAACCCGGAGGCGTGCAGTACTGCCGCATGTCCGCGTGGTTCGCCAAGGGCGGTATCGATAATGGGTGAATAGCCCGATTCAAGGCGCAGGTTGGCAAAGTGCACGAACACCTGTCCGTCTTCGGACACAAAGGGTGACGTCGAGCGCGATCCGGAAGTTTGCAGCGGATGTTGTGCGTTGAGGTAGCGAACAAAGTCGGAGAGCGGCATGGCGAGGCGCCTTCATCAAAAGTCTGTGGCACGCGGCAAGGTGCGATGGGTGCAGAGTACACGAATCGGTAGCGTGCCGGAACGAACTGCTTTTCAGTAGCTTATGCAGCACAGAGCATAAGCATGACGGCATGGACTTTCAACTGGAACTTATTCGGTACACTGATATTCATATACGAATCAAATCGTTCGACTGCCGTAATGCGGCTGATAGATTACTCCTCCATCATTACTGACACTCTTTATGAGCAACAACGCCCCGATGCCCGTCCCGCCCCTCCGCAACAGTGCCATCACCCAGTCGAACTGGGACCTCGCTTCCCTCGTCGACGAGCTGCGCCTATCCCGCGAAGTCACGCACAGCGTCCGCCACAAGGGACGCATCCGCGAGTTGCCGTCGCGTGCGGTTCTGGCGCAGATCGTGGACGGGCTGTCCAGCGCGCTGTTCCCGACGCACTACGGACAGCGCGATCTGACTGACGAAAGCGTTGATTATTTCGTTGGCAACACCCTCAACAGTGCCCTGACCGATCTGGCAGAACAGGTCCGGCGCGGGTTGTTCTTTGTCTGTACCGAGGACACCGAGAACGACGCGGCGTTACAGCAGAAGGCGATCGACATCACCCGCCGTTTCGCCGCCCAGTTGCCGCACCTTCGCGCCCTGCTGGTCAGCGACCTGCACGCCGCCTACCAGGGCGACCCGGCGGCGACCAGCTATTCCGAAATCCTGCTCTGTTATCCGGGCATGGTGGCCATCCTCAATCACCGTCTGGCTCACGCCTTGTTCGAGCTGGGCGCCCCTTTCCTGGCGCGGCTGATCGCGGACATCGCGCATTCGACCAGCGGTATCGACATCCACCCGGGCGCCCGCATCGGCGGCAGTTTTTTCATCGACCACGGCACCGGCGTCGTGATCGGCGAAACCACGATCATCGGCGAACGCGTTCGCCTCTATCAGGCGGTAACGCTCGGTGCCAAGCGTTTTCCCACCGATGAACACGGCCATCTCGCCAAGGGCGGCGCCCGCCACCCCATCGTCGAGGACGATGTCGTCATCTATGCCGGCGCCACCGTGCTCGGGCGCATCACCCTCGGGCGCGGCTCCAGCATCGGCGGCAACGTCTGGCTGACCCACAGCGTGCCGCCGGGCAGCAACGTGACACAGGCGGATGCTCAAGCCACGGCCCAGCCCAACCCACTTACCGACTGAAACCCAAGCGTTTTCCACTCCAACCAGACAGGAGCATCACCATGCGCATCGCCACGAGCGTCACCGAACTGATCGGCAACACCCCGCTGGTCCGCATCAATCGACTAACCGAGGGGGCGGGTGCCACCGTCGCGGCCAAGCTGGAGTTCTTCAACCCGGCGCACAGCGTCAAGGATCGCATCGGCGAGTCGATGATCGCTGCTGCTGAAAAGGCGGGACAGATCAAGCCGGACACCATTCTCGTCGAGCCGACCAGTGGCAACACCGGCATCGCGCTGGCCATGGTCGCCGCCGCACGCGGCTACCAGATTGTGCTGACCATGCCGGAAACCATGAGCAAGGAACGCCGCGCCCTGCTACGCGCCTACGGCGCCGAACTGATCCTCACCCCCGGCCCGGATGGCATGGGCGGCGCGATCCGCAAGGCCGAGGAACTGGCGGCGTCCGACCCGCGCTATCTGCTGCTGCAACAGTTCAACAACCCGGCCAACCCGGAAATCCACCGCCAGACGACGGCCGAGGAAATCTGGCGCGACACCGAAGGGAAGGTCGACATCCTGATTTCCGGCGTCGGCACCGGCGGCACGATCACCGGCGTCGGTGAAGTGATCAAGGAACGCAAGCCGTCCTTCCAGGCCATCGCCGTCGAGCCGGACGCGTCGCCGGTCCTCTCGGGCGGCACCAAGGGGCCGCACCCAATCCAGGGCATCGGCGCCGGTTTTATTCCGACGGTGCTCAATACCAAGATCTACGATGAGGTGATCCGCGTCAAGAACGAGGACGCCTTCGCCTTCGCCCGCCGTGCCGCACGCGAGGAAGGCCTGCTCGTCGGCATTTCGTCCGGCGCCGCGCTGTGGGCCGCTGTCGAGGTGGCCAAACGGCCGGAGAATGCCGGCAAGCTGATCGTCGTCATAATTCCCTCGTTTGGCGAGCGTTATCTGAGTACGGCACTGTTCGCCGACCTGGTGGACTGAAGGTTTCTTTCGGTCAAATGCGCCGGGAAAGCGGCGCAGTTGACCTCACCCCCACGGCACCACCGTGAGCGAATTTCGCCGTTCATCCCCGTTTTCATCGCGTCGAATTCTGCCTCAGTTCTCAGCTTCCATAAAACAAAAACGGGAAGCTAAGCTGACCCGGCTTGCACCAGTCTGATTGAACCCGAAGACGTTTCAGCGGTCACAACCAAACTTTGGCATACGGCGCATAGTAAAATACTGTTTTACAATGCGGAATAAATCGCATCATTGATGCACTGCGGTACTTTCCGTTAAGACGACGTATTAAAATTCTCGCTTTCACCCACAACTTATAAGTGGCAAGCCACCCATCTGCAAACCAGGAGACAAGTCATGGCCGAACTACCGGAAAACACTCAGACGCCCGCTTTCAGCGATGAAGATCCGCAAGAAACCCGTGAATGGCAGGACGCACTGACCGGCGTGATTGAGAAAGAAGGTGCCACCCGCGCACATTTCCTGATCGAACAGATGATTACCCAGGCACGCGAAGAAGGAATCGACCTTCCCTACAGCGCGACAACCGAATACATCAACACAGTCCCGGTCGAACGGCAACCGAATTATCCCGGCGATGCCACCATCGAAATACGGATTCGCAACTTCATCCGCTGGAACTCGATGGCCATGGTCGTGCGCGCCAACCATGACACCAATGTCGGCGGTCACATCGCTTCATTTGCCTCTGCCGCTGCGCTGTACGAGGTCGGTTTCAACTGGTTCTGGCGTGCGCCGACCGAAAAACATGGCGGTGATCTTATTTTCTTCCAGGGTCACTCGATTCCCGGCATTTATTCCCGCGCCCATTTGCTCGGCCAGCTGACCGACGAACAGTTGAACAGTTTCCGCCAGGAAGTCAGCGGCCATGGCCTTTCTTCCTATCCGCACCCCTGGTTGATGCCCGATTTCTGGCAATTCCCGACGGTTTCGATGGGTCTTGGCCCGATCCAGGCCATCTACCAGGCGCGCTTCATGCGCTACCTGGAAAGCCGTGACCTGATCGAAGCGCAGGACCGTAAGGTCTGGGCTTTCCTCGGCGACGGCGAGACGGATGAAGTTGAGTCCCTCGGCGCGATCGGCATGGCCGCTCGCGAAAAGCTCGACAACCTGATCTTTGTCATCAACTGCAACCTGCAGCGGCTGGACGGCCCGGTGCGCGGCAACGGCAAGATCATCCAGGAACTTGAAGGCACCTTCCGTGGCGCCGGCTGGAACGTCATCAAACTGATCTGGGGACGCCATTGGGATGTGCTGTTCGAACGCGACAAGAAGGGCGTTCTGAAAAAACGCATGATGGAGATCGTCGACGGCGAATACCAGACCTACAAGGCCAAGAACGGCGCCTATGTCCGCGAGCATTTCTTCAACACGCCGGAACTCAGGGAGCTGATCGTCGACTGGACCGATGCCGATGTCTGGCTGCTCAATCGTGGCGGACACGACATCTTCAAGATCTTCAGCGCGTTCAAGGTCGCTGTTGAGCACAAGGGACAACCGACACTGATCCTGGCCAAGACGATCAAGGGCTACGGCATGGGCGAGGCCGGTGAAGCGATGAACATCTCGCACCAACAGAAAAAACTCGACCGGGACGCGATCATCGGTTTCCGCGACCGCTTCAGGCTGCCGATTCCGGACGACCAGCTCGAATCGCTGCCCTATCTGAAATTCGAAGAAGGATCAGACGAACTGAACTACATGCGCGAACGCCGCGCCGCACTGGGCGGCAACCTGCCGCAACGCCGCCGCTCGGCCGCTCCGCTCGAAACCCCGCCGCTTTCAGCCTTTGAGCCGCTACTCCGCGCATCCGGTGAAGGGCGCGAGGTGTCGACCACGATGTCCATCGTGCGCGCACTCAATATCATGCTAAAGGACAAGAACATCGGCCGCCACGTGGTGCCGATCGTTCCCGACGAATCGCGCACCTTCGGCATGGAAGGCCTGTTCCGCCAGATCGGCATCTGGAATCAGCAGGGCCAGAAATACGTGCCGGAAGACCACGATCAGTTGATGTTCTACAAGGAATCGAAAACCGGTCAGGTTCTACAGGAAGGCATTAACGAAGCCGGCGCGATGAGCGACTGGATCGCCGCGGCCACCTCGTACTCGGTGCATAACGTGCAGATGATTCCCTTCTACATCTGCTATTCGATGTTCGGTTTCCAGCGCACGATGGATCTGTGCTGGGCTGCGGCTGATCAGCGCTCCCGCGGCTTCCTGGTCGGTGGCACGGCTGGACGCACGACGCTGAACGGCGAAGGCTTGCAGCACCAGGACGGCCATTCGCTGATCCTTTCCGGCCTGATTCCAAACTGCATCAGCTACGACCCGACCTTTGCCTACGAAATTGCGGTGATCATTCAGGACGGCATGCGCCGCATGTTCCGCGAACAGGAGGACGTGTACTACTACCTGACGGTGATGAACGAAAATTACGAGCATCCGGAAATACCGCAGGGTGCCGAACAGGACATCATCAAGGGCTTGTACCTGTTCCGCAAGGGCCAGAACTCCGATGGAAAACCGGCCGCACCGCGCGTTCAGTTGCTCGGTTCAGGCACCATCTTCCGCGAGGTCATCGCTGCAGCCGACCTGCTCAAGCGGGAGTGGGGCGTCGATGCTGACCTGTGGGGTTGCCCGAGCTTCAACGAACTGGTGCGCGAGGGG
>JANNNT010000406.1:0-3996 GCA_031398685.1 Rhodocyclaceae bacterium
ATCAGCACGGATGGTCCCTGTTTCAGCTTTTTTCGGATCGGTAGCACCCATCAGTTCGCGGTTTTTGTTAATCGCATTTTCACCCTCAAGAACCTGGATCATCACCGGGCCTGAAGTCATGAAATCAATCAGGTCCGGGTAGAAAGGACGCGCCTTGTGCACCGCGTAGAACTCGCCGGCTTCCTGCGGCGATAACCAGGTCATTTTCGAGGCGATGACCTTCAGACCGTTGGTTTCAAAACGGGAATAGATCTTGCCAATTACATTCTTGGCCACTGCATCGGGCTTGATGATGGAAAGTGTGCGTTCGATAGCCATATGAAAATTGTCCCAGGAAAAACAGCAATAAACCCGCTGAATACACAGATAACCTAACATTGTACCAACACTCAGGCAGTAATACCGAAATTGCCGAATGGTCGAATGACTGCTTTTTACATCAAAGACAGGGATGGGTAATGGAAACGGACTTGTCGACGGCTTTCGTAAGGCGGCAATTTCAACCGAGCTTTTTCATTCCCAAGCCCGATTTCGACTTGTCGATAGTGCACTCACATTGTTCATCCACGAATCAAATCCACAATCAGATTGGTGAGAAAACTTAGCGTCAGCACCAGAAATAGCCGACGCAGCCAGCGATTTCCGCCTTTCATGGTTAGGTGGCTGCCCGCGAATGATCCGGTAATCATGGCAAATACCATCGGGATGGCCAGTGGGTAAATTACGAGTCCGGCCGGAATAAAATACGCCAGCGCACTCAGATTGGTCGAGATATTGACGACCTTGGCATAGGCGGTCACTCGCATGAAATCAAAGTGAAACACCCGTACGAACAGAAAGATCAGGAAGCTGCCTGCTCCTGGCCCGAAAAACCCTTCATAGAAGCCAATTGCTGTACCGATCAACAAGCCACGGATCTAATCGTTGCGGCTTATCGGCACATGCGCATTCCGCTCACCGAAGTCGGGTTTGAACCAGGAGTAGATCAGCATAACGATCAGGAGAAACACGACGAACGGCTTCACCCAGGTCCCGGGAAGTATGGCGATGGCCCGCGCGCCCAGATGCGCACCACAAAATGCGGCACCCAACGCCCGGACCACCAAACCCTACGGCAGCTGGATTCGACGTGAGTAGTGTACCGACGCCGTAGCCAGCCCTGTGACCCTTGCACATTTTTCCGAGGCCAACAAGGCGGCAGGCAGGGCAGATAAACATGCCGGGAATCAGGACGAGGCCACCGCCACCGACCGATGCGTTGAGCATGGCAGCGACAAAGGCCAGCGGTAGCAGGATGTACAACCCGGTGATCATGGCCGGATTTACCCTCCGGGACGACCTCCTCGCAAGGCCTCCGATAGCAGCATGAGCGTATCGGCGAGTTTTGTTGCCGTTTCTGGTGGCGGCAACGGCACCTTGAGGCTCCGCGCCCCGGTTGCCGGGTCGCGCTCGATCCAGGGATGCGCAGGAGTGGCAGAATCGCCTGACGCCACCAGTGCTGACACAAACTGCGCACCCACTTGCAGCAAAGCCGCCCATGGATCGGGAGCGACATCGTGTGTATGAGGTTTGATCGCTGGCAGTGGAGTCTCCTCAGGGCCGCGAGGCAAGTTTTCCCGGGAGCTATCGACGTTCTCTTTAGCTAAGGCGCCCTCGTCTGCCGCGCCGATGTTGGCCATTTCCTCCGCCGGCACCACTGTCTCGCCCTCGCCCATGTGGCCGGTGACGTTTTCCACGTCCTTCATGAAGCGGTTCAGGCGCGAGCCGCCGAAAGAAATCTCGCCGGTAGCGCCGTCGAGGATGCCCGCTGACAGGGATCGCTTGAACGCCAGCACGGAGAGCATGCCTTCCTCGATCGTTCCTTTGGCGACGAAATTGACGATCTGCACCGGCCGCTTTTGCCCCATGCGGTGGATGCGCGAGATGCGCTGTTCAAGGATCGCCGGGTTCCACGGCAAGTCCATGTTGATCAGTGTCGAAGCGTGTTGCAGGTTGAGGCCGGTGCTGCCGGCATCGGTCGACAGGAAGACGCGGCACGCGGGATCGTCGCGGAAGCGTTCCACCAATGCCGGCCGCTTCTCCGAGGGGACGCCGCCGTGGAAGCTGACATAGCCGAACCCGCGCGCCTCCAGCCGGCGAATGACGATATCTTGGGTGCGCGTCCATTGCGAGAACACCACGGCCTTGGCCTCCGGATGGGCAAACAGACCGTCGAACAGGGCGGCCAGTTCGTCAGCCTTGACGCCATGGTCGCTTTCCTGATCAAGCAGATAGGTGCTGTTGCACGACATGCGCATGTTCTGCAAAGCGCAGGTAAGCCGTCGCTGATCCTTGTCCGAGAGAAATTTAACTTTGCGCCAACGATGGACAATTTGCGCGACAACGTCGGCGTTTTCCTGGTGATAGGTCATCTGCAATTCGGTCATCGGCACCAGCAGGTTCTGGTCGGTGCGTTCCGGCAATTGCTGTAGCACTTCGCTCTTGCGGCGACGGATCATGACTGGTGCCAGCGTTTCGCCAATTTTCTCCAGCCCGGTGTAACCCGTCACGCGCCCGGCTTCATCCTTGAGCTGATGCTCGTGCAGCAATTTCCATGTCGGGCCCAACCGATACTGGTCGACAAACTGGACGATCGAGATCAGCTCCTCCAGCTTGTTTTCCAGCGGCGTACCCGTCAGCACCATGGCATAGGGGCTGTCGATGCGCTTGAGCGCCCGGGCGGCGATGGTGTTCCAGTTCTTCACGCGCTGCGCTTCGTCAACGATCACCAGTTCCGGTGCCCAATCTGAGATCAGATCAAGATCGGGCTTGAGTTTCTCGTAGTTGGTAATCTTGCAGAAGTCGTCCGCCGCGTAGTCTTTCTGCCGCTGTGCCCGTCCGCCGGTGAGAACCCGCGCCTCACGGCCGGAAAAGCGTGCCATTTCGCTCTGCCACTGGTACTTGAGCGAGGTCGGGCAGATCACCAGCACCCGCGACACACCGAAATGCCGCGTCAGGATCTCCGCCGCCGCAATGGCCTGGATGGTCTTGCCCAGACCCATCTCGTCGCCAATCAGCACCCGGCCGACCCGCACCGCAAACAGCGCGCCCTCGGCCTGATACGGGTAGAGCGGCACTTTAAGCAGCTTCTTGAGCGACGAATCGGCCGCGCCGCTCGGGAATAGGCCGTCAAGCGCAGCGACCCGTCGCGCCGCATCACGCCGACCGGCGACAAAGTCGAGTGCGTCGTCGTAGGCGCGCAGTTCATGGCCGCTCTTTGCTACGGACGCAAGGAAGCGCTCCAAGGCGTCGAAGCGTGCCTCCGGCAGCACCCATCCATTCGCCTCTTCAAACAACAGCGTTGCAGCTTCACGCAACACCGGCGGACAATCCGTTCCGGCACGAAAATGGATCGTTCGCCCGTTATCGTTGCGCAGATACAGCTCGGAAAAAGGCGGGTGGTAGCCGCGCGCGAACGCCGTCTTGGCGCCGCGCTTTTTCTCCAGCCGGGATAGCGTGAATTCGATGTGCTTGCAGGTACCCAACTCGTTGGTGGCGTAATCGGGACAGGCGCAGAAGTTATCGCCGGGTCGCTGGCCTCGAATCGCCACACGATAATGCGCATTCGACTGCGGATTGCTCACGCGAAACTCGGAGAAGAAGGGTTCCGAACCCATGTTTTCGAGCCCAAACTCCTGCTCACGCCCGAACTGTCGGCGTAGTGCGCGCTGCCAGTCGATCGGAGAAAGTTCGGTCGGGGCGTGGGTGCGGGAGAGTTTGGGTTCCTTGACTTTGGCGGGATTAGATTTTGATTTCATGAGAATGTGCCTGATTTACGAAGGAATAATTTGTCGCAAGGATTGACGGAGAATATAGGGCGGTCTCAAGTTCCAAGTGCAACAGCCTGCTCAAAAGTTTTACCTGCGAGCATAGCGCGCCAGACTTCATTAGGCGTGGCCCAGTTTAGGGTTTTGCGCGGTCGATCATTAAGCTGTTTGGCGATCCATTCCAGTTCGT
>JANNNT010000422.1:0-3418 GCA_031398685.1 Rhodocyclaceae bacterium
CTCGAGAGCGAAAGCACTCAGAAAATCGTCTACTTTTTGTTTGACTTGCCGTATTTCGCCGGATTCGACCTGCGCGAGGTCCCATTGATCGAGCGGAGAGCGCTTCTGCAGTCGCTGCTGGATAAGCCTTTACCCCCGGCGATACGCTTCAGCGACGCTTTCGTGGCGCGCGGTCGCGATATCGTGGCCTCTGCCTGTCGCCTCGGACTGGAAGGCATCATCGGAAAGAGGAAAAATGCGCGCTATGTCGGACGTCGTACGGCTGACTGGATCAAGTTGAAATGCGGCAATCGACAGGAATTTGTGATCGGCGGCTACACCGACCCGAAGGGCAGCCGCGACGGCATCGGCAGCTTGCTGCTGGGTATTCACGACAAGGACGGCACATTGCGCTACGCAGGGAAGGTCGGCACCGGTTTTAACACTAAAACGCTGCTCGGCTTGAAGGGAGCGCTAAACGCCATCGGCAGCGAGAGCAATCCATTTTCCGGAGCGCCAGGGCTGAGTCACGGCGTACATTGGGTCGAGCCAAAGTTGCTGGCTGAAGTGTCGTTCGCCGCATGGACCAAAAGCGGGTCTCTTCGCCACCCGGTATTTCAGGCAATGCGCGATGACAAGCCGGCGCGCGCGATCGTGCGCGAACAGGCGGCACATTTGCACCAACCGGCACCCGATCCGACATCGTTGCCGCTGACGCTTAAAATCACCAGTCCCGAACGCGTGGTCGATCCGGTTAGCGGCATCACCAAGCTTCAATTGCTGCGCTTTTATGCGCTAGTGGCGCCGTTGATGATGCCTCACCTGAAGGGCCGGCCGGTCTCCTTGGTGCGCGCACCCGACGGCATTGAAAATCAGCTTTTCTTTCAGAAGCATCTGGAAATCGGACAGATGGCGGGTGTGGCGCAGCTCCCCGCCCGTCTTGACCCCGATCATCCGCGCTTGCTGGAGATCGCCCGGGCCGAAGGCCTGCTGTCGGCAGCGCAGATGAATGTCATCGAATTTCATACCTGGAATGCGGTCAAGACGGCGATCGACAAGCCGGACCGCATGACCTTTGACCTCGATCCCGGCGAACGCGTCGACTGGACAACCGTTCAGGAATCAGCGTTCCTGGTCAAGGCCATGCTCGACCAGCTCGGGCTGAGTTCGTTTGTGAAGACCAGCGGCGGCAAAGGATTGCATGTGGTGGTGCCCTTGGCAAAGCGCTACGCATGGGGCACGGTGAAGGACTTTTCGCGCGCCATCGTTGACCATCTGGCGGGCGCCTTGCCGATGCTTTTCGTTGCCAAAAGCGGGCCGCGCAACAGAGTCGGCAAGGTATTCATCGATTATCTGCGTAACGGCTTTGGCGCCACCACGGTCTGCGCGTGGTCTGCGCGAGCCCGACCGGGGCTCGGTGTATCGGTGCCGCTTAGCTGGGACGAGGTGAGCAGGGTCAGCAGTGGCGCGCACTGGACCGTCGGCAACATCCATACCCGTCTGGATCAAGGAAATGCCTCCTGGGATGCCTATCCGGGTGCCGCCCAGGGCCTGGCATCGGCGATGAAGCTGTTGGGTTTCAAGTCAGACAAGCCGGCGCGAACGGGAATCGTCTCTGGAAAATAGTTTGGGCGTCGTGCCTGAAAGGCGCACGCGTTGCGCAGGGCGGCACGGCGTGCAGGAACAATTTTTGCTCGCAGCTTCCATAGAGAGTTCCCGCAATGATTGCGGGTTTTGTGGAGGCAGCCATGAACAAGTCATCAGCGAAAGATCGGGCACTGCGGGATAGCGACGCACGGTCGCTGCCGGGCAAAGAGGCAAAAAAACTCCGGAAGCGCGGCGTTGTGACGCCCCCGACGACCAAAGGCCGGGCTACAACGCCGTCCCAAGCCGAACAACGGGTGCCGCGCTTGCCGCACGAGCGCGACGAGTCGGCCGACAGCCAAAAAACGGAGCCGGGGGTCGAGGCGCCCAGCGCAGAGGTTACCCGCCAGGCGTATGAGGATGTGGAGCGGGGTCTGGTAGACACCGATCGTGGCCTCGAAGGCGGCACTCTCCAGAAGGATCCATCAATCGGTCGCACCGACAAATTCGGCAACACTTAAATCCGGACCGTCCCGAGGCCACCACGCCTGGGCAGTAAAAATGGACATCGACTGGAAAAAACTGCAGTACCGCACGTGGGATATGCTGCCGCGCCCATTGCGCATGCCGCTGCATTTGATGTACGGCGCGGCTGAGCGCTGGTTGGAGGTGAGCGGCCCACAGCTCGGGGCTTCGATCGCCTTCTATACGATGTTTGCGCTGGCGCCGCTGCTCGTCGTGACCATCGCCATTGCCGGTGCCGTTTTCGGGGCAGACGCTGCACGCGGCCAGATCGTGGGTGAGATCGAAAATCTGGTCGGAGCTACCGCCGCCCAGGTCATTCAGGACATGATTGAATCGGCATGGCGGCAGCAAGGGGGATTGCGGGCAGCCCTCATCGGTACCGCGACGCTGCTTATCGGCGCCACCGGTGCTTTCGCCGAGCTGCACCGTACGCTCAATCTGATCGGCAAGGTGACGCCCGCGCCTTCGGTTCTCGGCGCCTTCCTGCGCGTGCGGCTCACAGCGTTTGCGTTACTGCTCGGCTTCGGCTTTTTGTCCATTGCTTCATTGGTGTTGAGCGCGTCTCTTGCCGCGTTCACTCGCTTCATGACCGCGCGCTACGAGGTGCTCGGCGTGTTGGCCACCCTCTTCGATCTGGCCATCTCGGTGATCGTGCTGAGCGTGGCCTTCGCCGCCCTGGTCCGCTGGCTGCCAGACGAGCCGCCATCGCGCAAGGGAGTCTGGATATCAGCCATCGCCAGCGCGGTGCTGTTCACTATCGGCAAGTCGCTGATCGGCCTCTACCTCGGTCGCACTTCGGTGGCCTCAAGTTATGGCGCGGCCGGTTCGTTCGTAGTGGTCATGCTGTGGGTCTATTACTCGTCGCAGATCTTGCTTTATGGCGCGAGCCTCGGACGCATCTACGACGAGGGCGAGAGGAAAGACCGCGGCCTAGACGAAGGTGACAGCACTCGGCACCGCGCGGCCCTGCTTTCTCCAACACTGGGCGCACTCAGGTAATCACGCAAATTGAAGAAATTACTGCAAACTGCTCGCCGCTGTCGTTTGTGACCCTTGGGTGTGAGTCGTGCGGAGACGATTCTGGGGGCGCCGTCTGCCGATTTTACAGCGCTTGCGTTCGCGGAAATCTGACGGTAAATGTGGTTCCGGAACTTGCGTTCGATTCCACCGCTATAGTTCCACCGTGCGCCACAGTAATTTCACGCGCGATAAACAGGCCCAAGCCCACGTTTGTTGAAGGTCCGGCTTCGCCATGAAGTTGAACCAAGGGATTGAAAATATCTTCGATCGATTCCATAGGAATAACGGGACCAAAATTATTGACTTGCAC
>JANNNT010000432.1:0-15299 GCA_031398685.1 Rhodocyclaceae bacterium
GCAAAACATGCCAGGGCTGGCGAGCTCGAACTGGTAATGAACTGCGGCAGCCTGTTGGCGACTGAGATCTACGCGGTGTGGCCGCAGTCGCACTATTTGCCAATAAAAACGCGGACGGCGATCGATGCCTTGGTGGCCGAGATACCCGGATAAGTCTGAGATTTTGAGCAAGCCTGGGCGTGAGTTGAGGACAGTACATTTTCGAATGCCCGCTGGTACCAACGAAGCTATGAACACGCTTGAAACCAACAAGCCCACAGTCGTGCGACCGAAAACAGATCATCCCGGCTATTTCCGCGGACGGCGAAGCATCGCATAATGGTTGCCTGAATTTCCTCAGGCCATCCCATGTCCAGTAAAAACTCCTTGACCGTTGCCGAAGCGCGCCAGATCCTGCTCAATGCTCTCACCCCGGTAACGGGATGGGAAGCCGTACCCATCCGCCGTGCGCTTGACCGCATCCTCTACCGCGACATCACTGCACCTTTCGACGTGCCGGCGCACACCAACTCGGCCATGGACGGCTACGCCGTGAGAATCGCCGACCTGTCAACCAGCGCGGAAACCCGGCTGGCTGTCGTTGGCACGGCGTTCGCCGGCAACGCCTTCTCGGGAATGGTGGGCGACGGCCAGGCGGTACGCATCATGACTGGCGCCGTAGTGCCGCACGGTGCCGATACCATCGTCGTCCAGGAATGTGTGCGCGTCGACGGCGACGCGGTCTTCGTCCCGCCGGGGCAAGAGTCCGGACAAAACGTGCGCCATGCCGGCGAAGACCTGGCGCGCGGCAAGCCGGCGCTGGCCGCCGGCAAACGGCTGGGGCCGGCCGAGATTGGCCTGCTGGCGTCGCTCGGCATCGGCGAAGTTATGGTACGCCGCCGCCTGCGCGTCGCCTTCTTCTCCACCGGCGACGAGCTGGCTTCAATCAACCGCCCCCTGGCGCTCGGCGAAGTCTACGACAGCAACCGCTACACGCTCTACGGCATGCTGACACGGCTGGGCGTCGACCTGATCGACATGGGCGTGGTGCGCGACGATCCCGCCACGCTGGAGCAGGCGCTCAAGGATGCCGCTGCCCAGGCCGACGTCATCCTGACCAGCGGCGGCGTTTCCGTCGGCGATGCCGATTACGTTCGCGAACTCATGTCACGTCTGGGCGATGTCATGTTCTGGAAGCTCAACATCAAGCCCGGCCGGCCGATGGCCTTCGGCCGCATCGGCGACGCCTGGCTGTTTGGCCTGCCCGGAAACCCAGTGGCAGTGATGGTGACCTTCTATCAGGTCGTCGTCGACGCGCTGTTGACCTTGATGGGCTGTGCCCCCCTGCCCGTGCGTCCGTTGTTCAAGGCGTCCTGCGTCTCGGCCATCACCAAATCACCGGCCCGGCGCGAATTTCCGCGCGGCGTACTGTTCCTCGACGACGACATCTGGAAAGTCCGGCTCGCCGGCAATCAGGGTTCGGGTATCCTGAGTTCGATGTCCAGCGCCAACTGCTTCATTGTTTTGCCAGAAACGGGCGACAACGTTGCCGCGGGCGACCTCGTCGACGTGCAGCCCTTCGACGCCTTGATCTGATGGCCTCCGGCGGCGCCCCGGTGACCCTGCGCGAAGTTCGTGACTTCCGCGGCCGCCGCTGGCTGAGCGTCTTCCTGCGCGGCGCTCACCTGATCGCGGTGATCAGTTTCGGCGCGGCGCTGCTGCAAGCGCCATCCGCACCGCTACCGGAACACGCCGGCAGCGCCGTGCTGATCAGCGGCGTCCTCATCTGGCTGCTCGACCTCTGGCACAAGCCGGCTCATCTCGTCGAGGGCGCCGGCCTCAGCATGTTGCTGAAACTGGTGCTGGTCGCCTGGATGATTTTTTCACCCGGCCTGCGCGAGCCCTTGTTCTGGATCATTGTCGCCTGGTCGGCGGTGTTCTCGCACGCGCCGTCAAGCTTCCGCAACGCGCGCCTGCCGAGAGTTCGCTAGACCGGAATTACCGGTTCTTGAAACCGAGCAGGAAGCGGTGCGGACCCGGTACGCCGGGCGGCACCAGGGCGACGCGATCGCCCGGATGAATCACCGCGCAATCGGTGGCGATGGCCTTGCGATTGACGAACATCACTTCGACACCTGCCAGCGGAATATCCAGTTCGACCAGCAAGGCGGTCCCCGAGGTTTCGTCGGCGAGTGGGAACGCATGCGGATTCGACCACTGCCGTTCCTGAAAAACATCCGCGAGTCCCATGAAGGCATGGAGTTCAATGGTTCCGGACATGATCATTCCCCAGTATTGATCCTGAACTCAGGAGTCGACACCCGTAGATCGGAATCAACGCCGTTGTGCATGTGCCGGTCGGAACGCCTTGCATTGCTCCGGATCGGATTCCAGATACGCACCGTCGATCAGGTCGATGCAGTACGGAATGGCCGGAAATACGGCATTCAGGCAATCGTCTATGGCGGAAGGCTTGCCGGGCAAATTGAGGATGAGGCTTTTGCCGCGTATGCCGGCGGTCTGGCGAGAGAGGATGGCGGTCGGCACAAACTTGAGCGATGCGCTGCGCATCAGTTCGCCAAAGCCCGGCATCATCTTTTCGCACACCGCTTCGGTGGCTTCGGGAGTGACGTCGCGCAACGCCGGGCCGGTACCGCCGGTGGTAACGATCAGGCTGCAGCCAACGCTGTCGCTTAGTTCAATTAGAGCCTCCTCGATCAGCGCTTGCTCATCGGGGATCACCCGCGGCACGGCTTCCCACGGACTGGTCAACACGCGAGTGAACCAGGCGTGCATGGCCGGGCCGCCTTTATCTTCATATTCGCCACGACTGGCGCGGTCGGAGATGGTCAAGATACCGATACGTGCAATGCTCATGTTTACTCCCTGAAACCAATACTGTCCTGAAATGTTGTGCCGTCCAGCAATTGCACGGTGACGTGTTCGCCGGCGGCCAGACCGGTGCAATCGGCCGGCACCACCATCAAACCATCCGCCCGCGCCATCGACAGCAGCACTCCGCTGCTCTGAATACCGGTAGGCGTAGCCACATACCCGGAATCGTCGTGCGTCAATTGCACGCGGACAAACTCAGTTCGACCAGGATTTGTCTTGAGCGGATGCGCCAGACGCGCCGTCACGGTGCGGCGATACAAGCGCGAGTTCCCCATCATGCGGCGCAATGCAGGAATGACAAATTCTTCAACACAGACCATGCTCGACACCGGGTATCCCGGCAATCCGAACACGACCGTCTTCTCAGTCGTGCCAAACGCCAGCGGATGACCGGGGCGGATCGCCACGCGCCAGAATTTCATGTGCACGCCCAGCTTCTCGATGCACGGACGCACGTAATCATGCACGCCCACCGAGGTGCCGCCGGAAACCAGCAACACGTCGTAGTTCAATCCGATCTGCAGGTACTTCTCCAGCTCAAGCGGATCGTCGCGCGCGATGCCGAGCAACACCGGCTCGATGCCAAGTGCCTGCACCTGCGCCATCACGGCATAGGTGTTGGAATCGGGAATCTTGTTCGGATCGACCGGCTCGTTCATGCCTTCCAGCTCGTTACCGGTGGACAGGATCGCCACGCGCGGGCAGCGATACACGGCAAACTGCGCGGCCTTCACCGTCGCCAGCACGCCGATCACGCCGGGGGTGATTTCGCTGCCGGCCTTCAGCACCACATCGCCGTTACGCATGTGCTCGCCTTGCGGACGAACGAAGTTGCCTGGCTTCACGGCCACGCCGATCTGCACGCTGTTGGCCGAGGTCTCTTGCGAATTTTCCACCGTGTCTTCGACCCGGATCACCGCATCCGCGCCTTGCGGCATCGGCGCGCCGGTCATGATGCGCGCGCACTGCCCGGCTTGAACGGTCCGGGTCGGCAGGTCGCCGGCCTTGATGTCTTCGACGATTTCCAGCGTCACGGGGGCGGGTGCGACATCCGCACTGCGTACCGCAAAACCGTCCATCGCCGACACGGCGTAAGGCGGCAGGTCGCGGTTGGCGCTGATATCCTCAGCCAGCACACGCGCCAATGAGTGTTCCAGTTTTACCGATTCGACGCCCAGCGTCGAAATCGATTCGAGAATGACGCGCTGCGCCTCGCTGGCCTGCAAATTTTCCATTACCTTGCTTCCTCCTGATTCATTGCCCGCGCTACATCCTGCCGCGTAGCCAGATCAAAAACCGCACAACTGCATCCACTCCCTCCCCTTCAAGGGGAGGGTGTTTGGCTCGGCGCTCACGGATGCGGCACCACCCAGGACTCGCCTTGCGGCGTGATTTCCTTTTTCCAGATCGGCACGCGCTCTTTCAGTTCATCGATCATCCAGCGGCAAGCCTCGAGCGCGGCGACGCGATGCTCTGCGCCCGCCGCGATGAATACGATGTTGTCACCGCCCTTCACCGTGCCGATGCGATGCACGATGCGCGCATCGAGCAATGCGAATTTCTCGATGGCCTCGTTGCGCAAGATGTTCATCTCGGACAGCGCCATGCTGCCGTAGGCTTCAAAGCTGATTTCAGAGACCTCGCGCCCTTCGGAAAAATCACGTGCGCAGCCCAGAAAGGTGCCGATGCCGCCCATGCGCGTGGAACTGGCTTGCAAGGCCTTGATCTCTTCGTCCAGGGAAAAATCTTCGTACTGGATCCTGACGGGTTCGTTCATCCTACCCTCCCGAAAACTTGGCCATGAAGGCCACTTCGCTGTTGTCGGCCAGCGCTTGCGACATGTCGTGCACATGGCTGCCGTTGACGGCGGCAAAGCAGACGATGTCAAAGGCTTGCGGATGCTGCTTTGCCAACTCGTCGCGCAAATCCTGCAAGCGCAGGCTCGCACGGTACTCGACCTGCAGCCCGCTGCTGCCGATGCGTTCGGCCACCGGCCCGAAAAAAAGCACCTTGATCATTTTGACTCTCCGCGTTTCCACACGCCGCTCTTGCCGCCGCGTTTTTCTTCCAGTTGAACATATTCGATGCGCATGCCGCGGTCGATGGCCTTGCACATGTCGTAGATGGTCAACAGCGCCACATTGGCCGCGCACAGCGCTTCCATCTCGACCCCCGTCTGTCCGACACAACTTGCCGTGGCAAGGACCTTGATACCGACGCAACCGCTGGCATCCGCTTCGACGATTTCGCTGAACGCGACGTCCACGCCGGTCAGTGCGATGGAGTGGCACATCGGGATGATGTCCGGGGTGCGCTTCGCCGCCATTACGGCACCAACGTCGGCCACGGTCAGGACGTCGCCCTTGGCGATCCTGCCCGCGCGTATGCGCTCCAGCGTGGCGGGCTGCATGCGCAACACGCCGCTGGCGATGGCCACGCGCTGGGTGTTCGTTTTTCCCGAAACATCCACCATGCGCGCACGTCCGGTTTCGGAAAAGTGGGTCAGGTCGTTCATTGGAAATTCACTCTCTCATTTCAACGATGGTTTCACCGAGCTCCGGCAATCACACACCGGCGGCGGCGACGCCGCCCGGATGTTCACCGCAAACACTGCAGGACGGGTCTTTGCTCAGCTCACTGCGCATGAAGTTCATGTCCATTGCATTCACAAAAAGCAGTTTGCCGCTCAGCCCGCGATCTATCCCCATGAGCAGCTTGAGCGCCTCACCCGCTTGCATGGTACCGACGATGCCGACCAGCGGGGCGAACACCCCGGTCGTTGCGCAGCGCAATTCCGGCGCCTCGCTTGCTTCCGAGAAAAGGCAGTTGTAACACGGCGCGTCCTCGCGGCGAAAATCAAACACGCAGATCTGTCCGTGGATCAAAATGGCCGCACCGGAAACCAGTGGCTTGCGCTGCGTCACGCAGGCCCGGTTGACGGCGTAGCGCGTGGCAAAGTTGTCGCTGCAATCCAGCACCACATCGGCCTGCGCGACCAGCTCGATCAGCCGTGCTTCATCGACGCGTATGGGCAGGCCGATGCACTCGACCTCGGGGTTGATTTCGTGTAACGCGGCCTGCGCGGAAACAACTTTGGGCTGCCCGACCGTGCCGGTTCGATGGATGATCTGGCGCTGCAGGTTACTGAAGTCCACCGTATCGTGGTCGCACAAGGTGAGTCGACCGACACCGCTGGCCGCCAGATACAGCGCGGCGGGCGAACCCAGGCCGCCCATTCCGATAATCAGGGCGTGACTGCCCAGCAGGCGTTCCTGCCCTTCGATGCCGATTTCTTCCAGCAGGATATGGCGGCTATAGCGGAGTAGTTGCTGATCGTTCATTGAGTTAAATTGGCCTTGACCGGGTAAAAACAGCGGTTGAACTTCCTGTCATTTGTTTTGCATGCGCCGGTACAGCGTATTGCGGCTGATGCCCAGACGCCGCGCGGCTTCCGACATGTTGCCATGGCTCAAGGCAATGGCTCGGGTGATCGTGGCCTGGGAGAGTTCGCGCAGGTTTTCCGTCGCCTCGCCAGCGGCGGACTGGGATGGCGGGACCTGCCAGCGCAGCTCCTCGGCGAGGTCATCGGGCAGGTGCTGCCAGCCGATGCGGGTTTCGTCGTCGTTGAGCAGGATGCAGGCGGCGCGCACGGCATTGCTCAACTGGCGCAAGTTGCCTGGCCACCCATATTCAGCGAAGGCCGTGGCGACAGCCGGCTCAAGGCTGACGCCACGATTGGGCGCCAGCTCTTCGAGCAGACGCGCCACTACGGCCGGAAAATCCTGCCGCTCACGCAGCGGCAGAAGTTGCAGGGTCAGACCGTTGATGCGGTAGTAGAGGTCGGCGTCGAAGCGGCCGGCTTCGATGTCGGTTTTCAGGTTGCTGTGGGTAGCGGAGATCAGCACGAAATCGACGGCCTCCGGCTCGCCTCCGAGCGGGGTTATCCGGCGCTCCTGCAGTACTTTCAGGAAGCGTGCTTGCAGCGCCCGCGGCAGGGTTTCGATCTCGTCGAGGAACAGCGTGCCGCCATGGGCCTCGCGGATGCGTCCCAGCGCGCCTTCCCGGCACAGGGTGGGCGCGTAACCGAACAGATCCGCTTCAATCAGGTTTTCCTGAAGCGCGGCGCAGTTGACGGCGACGAAGGGGCCGTCGTGGCGCGGGCCGGAGGCGTGGAAAGCACGCGCGAAGCTCTCCTTGCCAACACCGGGCTCGCCCTGGAGCAGCAAGGCGATGGGTTTGCCGATCAGCTTGTGCGCTTTCTCGATCGCCGCCGTCAAACGTTCGTCGCCGGTGTCGAGGGCGTCGAGGGCATTGCGCGGGCGCGCTTGGGGCAGAGCTGTCGCAGTGGCGGTGCTGCGCCCTGCAAGCACCGGTTCGAGTCGTACGAACAGCCGGTGGCCGTCGGCGTGGGCGACCAGCATGGGTTCGCCGGGGCGGCGACGGATCCAGTCGAAAAGATCAGTCATGCGCAGTTGCAGTATCCGCTCCAGCGGCGTGACATTCAGATCGGCGTGGCGCAGACCGAGCAGCGCCAGTCCGGCCGGGTTGGCACCGATGATCCAGCCGTCGTCGGAAAGAGCGGCGATGCCTTCGGCAAAGGTGCCGATGCCCTCGGCCATTGCGTGGAAACGGATGCGCAGACTTCGGGCGTGATGGGAATCGAACAGCCGGTTCTCCACCATCTGGGCGGCGGCACGAACCAGGCCGAAGGTGTGTGGATGATGCTGGCGCTCGTCGCCGGAAATGTCGAGCACACCGAGCAGCCGCCCGTCGGGGGCCGTCAGGGGCACCGATGCGCAGGAGAGGAATCCGTTGCGCTCGAGGAAGTGTTCGCCGCCGTGCACCACCAGCGGCCGGCCCTCGGCCAGGGCCGTGCCGATGGCATTGGTGCCCCGGTGGCGTTCATGCCAGGAGGCACCGGGGGCCAGAGCCACCCGGTCGGCGCGCGTCAGGAAATCGGGATCGCCGAGAGTCTGCAGCAGTACCCCCTTGTCGTCGGCCAGGATTACCATGCTGCCCGACTCACGGGTCTGGGCATGCAGGTACTCCATCACCGGCCGGGCGTTGGCGATCAATTCGCGCTGGCGTTCGGTGGTCCGCGCCAGTTCGGCAGCATCGAGACGGCAGGCGTCGGGCAATCGGCCGTCGGGCGCGAGCCCGGCATCGACGCTGCGGCGCCAGGATCGGGCAAGCAGGGCACTGACCAGGTAACCGAGCGGTACGTCGCCGCGTTCCAGCATCAGGTCGCGGGCACGGCGCAGACTAGCGCGGTCAGGTTTGGCAGATGGGGTCATTATTGTCCGCTACGAGGCTTGAAACAGACGTTGGAAGTAGTGTGCGCCAAAAGCGCCAATGATAGTCAAAGTCCATTGTGCGAGTCGAGGTATTGTAGCCACGTCAAGTTCCGGCCGGACACATTCTCTTGTTCGCTAAACAAACGGACAATCACGTCATTCCGGGCCTAACCCGGAATAGCGGGGGTTTTGGCGTCGTCCTGCTTCAACATGACTGTCTGCAAGCTCTGTAAGCCAATTCTTCAGTCCGGATCAAAGCGCGGCGGCAATCACCGCTGTTTTTGGTTATGATATCGGCCCATGAATACCGACTCTCGCCCCCTGTTTCAATGTTGTCGCCCGATTGTGCTTGCCATCCTGCTGCCAATCTTTCTCAATGGTTGCGTCGCAACAAAGCAATCCCGGGCCTATCAAACCGAAGATTTCACCGCAGACTCGCCATTCCAGTACTACAGCAGCCGTGAGCCGGTTGCCGCTTGCGAGATTGGCAAACGCGCCTTGCTTAGCCAGGGCTATCAGGTCGAGAGCGCGCAGCCACTCAACGTCAGTGGCGAGAAATACTTTCAGCCTGTTCCGGATCACGCGACAAAATTGACCATTACCTTGATCTGTCTGCCAAGCAGCCTGGGGGCCGTAATTTATGCGAATGCCCTTGAGACGAATTTCGAACTCAAGTCCAGTGGCAGCAGTGCGGGCGTCAGCGTTTCCGGGCTGGGATCATTATCCCTGCCGTGGACCGCAGACAAGGCTACGCGGGTCAAAACCGGGGAGGCAACGGTCACGGCACCGGAGTTCTACCACAAGCTATTTGAGCTGATCAAGACACTCGACGGCTGAATTCCGGCTCAAACCCAAAAGAAGTTTCCAGGCATCGTCGGGGCGCAAGCGGGCTGAAGCAAGCCTGCGCGACGGTCGAAAACGCCGCCAAAACACCATGAACCGGCCTGAGACCTCCGTCAAATGGCGATCCGCACCTACCCTTCAATGCCGGCCAGTGTTCACAGCACACCATGGCTTACCGAAATCCGGCGCCACGTCGACTCCGTAGTTCCCGCATTTTTTTGCACAAATTACGGATGCACAAGCGATGCAGACTCTGGGAACATCTGATTCGAGCGGGGTGATGCAGCAAGCAGCGCCCCTTGTGGGAAACGAAATTGCATAAGGAAACATCGTGACTGACACAATCCGGACCCCGTCGACCTCCGGCCGGTCGACGCTCAGCGATCCATCGGCGTGCTCGTTCGCGATTCGTGGGGTTCACACCCGGGAAGCGCTTGCCCGCTTTGCCGGAGACGAGGAACGCTACCGGCACTGGCTGATTGAATTCATCACTCATGGTCCGGCGGCGGCCGGGCAGATTCGCGAGGCCATCAACAATGGCTCTCTGGATACGGCCATCAAGCTTACGCACTTCTTAAAGGGGCGAACGGGAATGCTCGGCATGCTTGAACTGCATTCCATTTCGCTGTCGCTTGAAACAACCCTGATGAACAACGAACCCACAATCGTCTGGCTTGAAGAACTCGACCGCACAGTTGACGAAATGGGTAAGGCGATTACGGCGGTACTCGGGGATCGCCTTACCTGAAATAGTCGCGAAAACACTATTTGGTCCAACCACGCGTTATGTGAGGGGAAAAAATGAGTTCCGGCCACGACACGATCGAGGAGCGCATCAAGGGCTACGACGCGGGCGGTGAAGACTTCATCGTCAAGCCGTTCGAGCCCGAAGAACTTCTGCGCAAGTTCATGGTGGCGCAAAGCATGGTGCAGGATCAGCGCTCGCTGGCCGGGCAGCTCGAAGACGCCGAGCTTCTTTCCTCTCTGGTCATGGCCAGCATGGACGAAACCGGCATTTTGCTGCGGTTCATGAGCAAGCTGATCGCCATGGAGAGCACCGAGGAAATCGCAGCCGGGCTGCTTGAACTGATGCAACGCTACCGGCTCGACGGCGTGGTGCAAACTCGCATCGGCAGTGATACACAAACGCTCAGCACGGCGGGAAAAAACCTGCCGCTCGAAGTCGCCGTGATCGAACACGTACGCGACCAGGGACGCATCTTCGAATTCCGCCAGCGCAGCGTACATAACTTTGAGCGCATAACGCTCATGATCAATAACCTGCCCCTTGGCGACCCGGATTTCTGCGACCGCCTGCGTGACCATCTTTCCGTTTTGACGAAACGGCACCTTTACCAAACCACTTGCCCGCTTTTCATGTGATCTGAATGGACGTCCTGATCGCACCACACGCGGTCGCACCCCGGTAAGAGTCAGTTCTGCCGAGCGGGTGTGGCAGAGCAGCACTGACCGCACATGGCGCAGGAAACTTCACTCCTGCTCCTGTTATGCGTTTCGGAACCGCCCCACGAGTCAGGCTAAAGTCTCTCCCCAACTTGTCGTTAAGAACTTACGCGGCTCACTGAATAAACCTCTCAAGTTTTCCATCAGCATGTCGTAAAAGAAATTGTAAGCGAACCAATCGCCACAAAGGACGGGCCGGCAGAACGCCGCGAGGCAAGTAAAACGGGAACCCAAAGTCAATTTAGACCAGGAGATACAAAATGCCCCAAGTAATCAATTCCAACGTTGCCTCGCTCAACTCGCAACGCAGCCTGAATACGTCGCAAACTGCTCTAGCCACCTCGCTGCAGCGCCTCTCCTCCGGCCTGCGCATCAACAGCGCCAAGGATGACGCTGCCGGCCTGGCCATCTCGGACCGGATGACGTCGCAGATTCGCGGCCTGAACCAGGCCACCCGTAACGCCAACGACGGTATCTCGCTGGCGCAAACGGCCGAAGGCGCGCTCAACGAAATCGGCAACAACCTGCAACGTATTCGCGAACTGGCCATTCAGTCATCCAACGCGACCAACAGTGCCAGCGACCGCGCTTCACTGGATGCGGAATCGTCCCAGTTGATCGCTGAAATAACCCGTGTATCCAGTCAGACTTCATTCAACGGCATCACGCTTCTCGACGGCTCTTTTACCGCCCAGGCCTTCCAGGTCGGTGCCAATGCCAACCAGACGATTACCGTCTCTTCGATTGCCGATTCCCGTGCTGCCGCGCTCGGCAGCAATATTCTGGTGAGTAACGGATCGATCGTTGGCGGCAACTCGGGAGTCGGCGTAACCAAGGCGGCAGGGGCCGACATCACCCTTGGCAACCTCGTTGCCGTCGAAGCGGATCTGACGATCGCGACAACCGGCGGCACCACGGCGGCCTTTGGCTACAATGCCCTTTCCGATGCCAAAGGCATCGCCGCCGCGATCAACCTCAATGCATCGAGCGTCGGCGTTACGGCCACCGCGAGCAACAGTGCGTCCTTGAGCGGCATCGTGAGTTCGGGCGCCATCACCATGACGCTGAACGGCACAGCCATCGCGGCGAACGTCGCCGATCCGTCCGATGTCACGACCCTGATGAGCGCCATCAACGGTGTGCAAGGCACCACGGGCGTCACGGCAAGCTTCACCACGGCCGGGTCGAAAACCGGACTGACGCTGACGACGACTGATGGCCGCGACATCAGCATTCTCGACTTCACGCACGCCGGCACGACCAAAACCGTGAACTTCTCCGGTGTGACCCTGTCGGGTGCCGGTGCCTCGGTCACCGATTCGTCGATCAAGAGTGGTGTTGTCTCGCTGGCCAGCAGCAAGGGCGCCATCACACTGGGCGGCGCCAACGCTGATACGTTCAGTTCGGCAACTCTGGCCAGCACGTTCTCATCGGCGGCAAGCTTGAGCCTCTCAACGGCGGCCAATGCGCAATTGGCCATCGCGACGATCGATGCCGCTTTGGCCCAGGTCAATACCTCGCGCGGCGATCTAGGTGCCTACCAGAACCGCTTCAGCTCAGCGATTGCCAACTTGCAAGCGACTTCGGAAAACGTCTCGGCCGCACGCAGCCGCATCCAGGACGCTGACTTTGCGGCGGAAACCGCCAGCCTGAGCCGCAACCAGATCCTGCAGCAAGCGGGTACGGCGATGCTCGCCCAGGCCAACGCCCTGCCGCAGAACGTACTGTCGCTGCTGCGCGGCTAAGCAAACAGTCGCAACACGCAGTAAAATCAGGGGCGCGGTAGCGGTAACGCGACCGCGCCCCGGTGCCGTGCAACAAAGGAGTGTGACATGAACATTCAATCCATCAGTACTTCGTTGCCGCCGCTGAGCAGCCCCGAAGCCAGCGGCGTGCCGCGTCAGGTCAAGGTTGTTGCCCCGCCGGTCCAAGAAAAGGCGCTATCCGCACAAACCCTGCAAGCCATCAGCCCGGAGCAACTGAGCGCTGCAGTCAGCAGCGTTCGGGAGTATATTGAACCGATCAACAGCAACCTTGAATTCAGCGTAAACGACGAGACCGACCAGGTCATAATCAAGGTCGTCGACCGCGCCACCAAGGAAGTGATCCGCCAGATACCGTCGGAAGAAATGATCGCCATCGCCAAGGCGCTCGATAGCATCAAAGGCTTGTTTATTAAACAGCACGTCTGAACGTTTCGCGTATCGTCCGCGCGCTGGCGCACCTTCAGGCCGGGATTAGACGCAGGAGAAGATCATGGCAATTTCCTCACCGGGCCTTGGCTCGAATCTTGATGTTAACAGCATCATCACCCAGCTGATGTCGCTGGAGCAGCGCCCGTTGACGGCTCTGGCCAAGAAGGAAGCGGTTTTTCAGAGCAAGATTTCGGCGCTCGGTTCGTTGAAAGGCGCGCTGACGACCCTGCAAACCGCTGCTTCTGCGCTGGTACCGGCCATCGGCACCACGGCACTGCAGAAATTCAGCGTTTTCAAAACGACGATTGCCGACACGGCCATTGCTTCGGCCACGACGACGTCGAGCGCGGTAGCCGGCACCTACAGTCTGGAAGTCACCCAGCTCGCCCAGCAGCACCGTATTGCCTCGTCCACTGCCGTTACGCCGTTCTCCGGCGTCGGTGGCACGCTGCCTACCGGCGGCACACTGACCATCTCGCTCGACAGCGCAGGCGGCGTGAGTCCCAACAAAACCACCAGCGTGACGATCGCCGATGGCGCGACGCCCGAGGCCATACGTGATGCCATAAACGCGGCCAGTACGGGAGTTTCCGCCACGGTGATCAATGGCGTAGATGGCAAGCAGCTGGTTCTGGTCGGCGACACACCAGGCGGCGATCAACTGATCACGCTCTCCGGCATAGCCGGCCTGGCGTACGACGGCGCCGGCGTGGGGGTCGACACGTTTACCGAATTGCAGCCGGCGCAGGGCTCGACGTTCAAGCTCAACGGCATCGCCGTCAGCGCCAATAGCAACATCGTCGATACTGCGATTGACGGCATTACGCTGACCTTGAGCAAGAAGAGTGAAGCTGGCGTATCGACCGCGCTCACCGTGACGCGTGACACGTCCAGCCTGGCGGCAGGTGTTAACGCCTTCGTCAAAGCGTACAACGACGTCAATTCGACAGCGACCAGCCTGGGCGGCTACAACGCGACGACCAAGGTGGCCGGAGCGCTCAATGGCGACAGCACACTGCGCTCGGCGCAGAGTGCCATGCGTTCGCTGATCGGGAATGGCCCGTCCGAGCTGGCGGGCGCGACGATGCAGCGTCTCTCGGATATGGGCGTGAGCTTGCAGAAAGACGGGTCTTTGGTCGTCGATTCAGCCAAGCTGACGACGGCGATCAACAGCAATCTGAGCGGCGTGGCCAACCTGGTTGCGGCCTACGGCAGTGCCTTCAAAAAAGCAACGGATGGGCTGATAGGTACCAGTGGCACCATCGTTACCCGTACCGAAGGCATCAACGCCTCAATCACGAGCCTCACCAAACAGGCTGAGGCAGTTTCCATCCGGCTCACCCAGATCGAAGCACGCTATCGCAAACAATTTACGGCCTTGGACCTGGCTATGGCAGGCATGACCACGACCAGCAACTTCCTGGCACAACAGCTCGCCAACCTGCCCACGTATAACTAGGAGCATCGAATGTTTGGCAATGCACGTAACGCAATTTCGGCCTATCAAAAGGTAGGCGTTGACGCGGCTGTTGAGGTCGCGGACCCGCACCGGCTGATTCTGCTGCTTTTCTCTGGCGCACAAGCGGCGATTGGCAAGGCTCGCGCGGCCATGCAGTTAAGCCAGGTTGCCGCCAAAGGCGAGGCCATCTCCAAGGCCATCGACATCATCAGCAACGGTCTCAAAGCCAGCCTTGATCTGGAGAAGGGTGGCGATATCGCCCCACGGCTTGACGCACTCTACGACTACATGGTTTTTCGTCTGCTCAATGCCAACATGAAAAACGACCTGAAGGCGCTGGAAGAAGTCTCCGGTCTGCTCGAAGAAATTCATTCCGCGTGGCGTGACATTCCCCCTTCCGAGCAGCAACAAGTGGCGGCATGAGCCAGGCACTGCTTGCGCTGGAGCGTTTCCTGGCACTCTCCGAGGCCATGGCCAGCGCGGCTGAAGCGCAAGAGTGGGAAGACCTTGTACGTCTGGGCGAGGAGCGTGGCGCGCTTGCGCTCAATTTGCCTACCGACCTGAGTGCACAGCTGCCTCCCGCAGGACAGGCTCACGGTCGAACAATCATCGAACGTTGCCAGCAACTGGACGCTCAAACCCAGTCACTCGTTGAAGATCGCCAAAAGGCATTGCGCATCTTGCTGCGTGAACCTAACTCTGTGACTTGAAATGATCCCCGCCGACGTCGCCAGCCGCCTGCAGGTCTCTGCCGACACCGCGCTACGGCCGGTCGCACCCGCGCAGGAAATCGCCGACAAGCTCTCCGGTCTGGTGGCCGGCCAGAAGGTCATGGCGGAAATCCAGTCCATGCTGCCCAATGGCACCTACCGTGCCATGATCAACCAGCGCAGTATCACCCTGGCCCTGCCTTTTTCTGCCAAGAGCGGCGATGCACTTGAGCTTCAGGTTACGGAATCCGATGGCAAACTGACACTGGCTGTTGTCGCACGCCCGGAGGGAGAAGGAGGCAAGCCAGCCACCTCCGCAACGCTGAGCCGTACCGGCCAAATGATCAGCACGCTTTTTTCCGGCGCCCGCGAGGCTAAAGGCGGTCAGGCAGCACTGCCGTTGAACGGCAATCAGCCGATTACCGGCGCCCCGCCCAACAACGCACAGGACATGCTGCCC